>CALAED010000054.1 GCA_937891035.1 uncultured Thermomonosporaceae bacterium
CTCGTGCCGGCCGCCGCGGCCGATCCGCCGATGGCGGCCCGTGCGGAGCCCGCCGGGACGGGATCGGACGGGAGCGGCTCCGGCGTCGCCGCGGCCCCGTCGGAGCCGTCGGGCAGTGCCTCGCGCTTGCCCCAGCGGGCGGCCAGCCGATTGCCGAGGGCGCCGGGCATCGCGGCGGTGGCCACCGCCGCGGTGTGCTTGCGCGTCTCGGTGATCGATTTCTCCAGTTGTTCGGTGCTCTTGCGCGAACCGACGGCCGAGTAGCCGACCGCGGAGAACAGATGCTGGAAGGGCTTTCGGTAGACGAAGGCCGCGAACGTCACCAGCGCGATGAGCAGGATCTGCAGCCCCCAGGGCAGCCCTTCGCCGAGGATCAGCCCGTACGCCCACAACAGGAGCGCGAGCACGCCGATCAGCGCCGCCTGTTTGAGCAGCATCGACAACAGCAGTTCCAGCCAGCGGATGGCGATCACCCGGCCGATACCGGGATGGATGCCGATGCCGAGGAAGATCGGCCCGGCCACGAGTAGCAGCAAGAACGCGATCTTCACCACGATGAGGGCGATGGCGATCACCAGGATCAGCAGCCCGGCGACCAACGCGGCGAACATGCCGCCAAACGCCACCGCCAACCGGCTTGTCCACTGTTTCCCTTGGAAAAGCGGATATACCCCCGGATGGTCGTCCTTGATGTTCTCCGCGACGTCCTTGTAGGCCTCGGCCTTCTCATCCATGTCGGGCCGTTGCCCGCCGAACGTCTCCGCCAGGTCCACCGCCTGCGCGTTGAGCAGCTTGTCGGCGTTGTCCTTGACGACCGGGGCGTTCGGATCGGTGGTGCCGAACTCGCCCATCAGCCACGGCTTGCAGACGAGCGCGACCCACAGCCCGTTGGCGTTGCGCGTGGTGGCGTCCATGTCCTCGATCCGCGGCGCCGGCTGCCCGGGCGGCGCCGGGATGCACGTGGTGCCCTTGCTGTCGCTTTGCGGCAGCGCGGCGTTGAACGCGGCCGTGGTCGCCTCCGACACCTTGGTGCCGAGCGTGGTGAAGTCGGCCGGGCGAGCGATCAGCCAGATCAGGCCGACCATCGCCGCGATCATCCAGATCGTGCCCTCGGCCACCTTGCTGGCCCGTTTGCGGATCAGCCCCCACCAGGCCAGCCACATCGCGCCGAGCACAACCACCCACGCCCAGTACTTGGCGTTGAAGGTGTTGCCGATGCCGCTGATCACGCCGTCGACGGTGCGCTTCAGCCAGCCGAGCAGGGATTCGGACGCCGCGGACTGGTAGATGCTGATCGTGGACCGGTCGATCGACTGGGTCAGCGTGAACACGGTGCTCGCGATCGAGTTGCCCATCAACGCCACCGCGTCCGCGCACCCCATGTCCGTCGCATACCAGAACTGCCCGCGGGTGCCGTAGCGGTCGTAGTACGTGAGGTTGTGCGCCGGCGTGTTCTTGAGCTTGTCGTCAGGGTAGTCGGGCGGCTTGATCATGCCGTCCACGCCCGAGCCGTACGCCTCCGGCGCCGGATGGTCGGCCGGCTGGCACGGGTCGGGGGTGAACGGGCCGGCGCTCGCGACCGGTCCCAGCGGGCTCAGCGCGAAGAGCGCGACGACCGCGAGGATGAAGATCGACCGCCGCCGGCCCCGATGCCCTCGCCGGCGGCCGGGCGCGGTCCGTTCGATCGCGCCGCCCCGCGGCAGGCGCACCATCGATGCACGCTCCGGCAGCAACCGCCGGGCGGGTCGCGGGAACCTCATCGGGTGACCTCCTCGCCTTCGGCCCCCGCAAGCTCCGGTTCCCCCTCGTCAAGTACCGGCCCGCCGGGCATGGACGGCCTGGCGTGGGTCGGGTTCGTGTCGAGCCGGCGCAACAGCTCTTCGGAGATCAGGTCCACGCCGATGCGGCCGGCCCGGCCGTCGAGATCTCGAAAGACGCACTCGCCGTTGCCGAGGTTGCGCAGCACGGCCTTGTGCTCCTCCGACGGTTCTACCCCCAGCAACGCCATCACGTGATCAACCTCGACCCGTTCGGAGGACCGGAACGAAAACACCGACGACAGGCAGTTGGTGACCTGCTCGTTCAGCAGGTCACCCGCGTTCTGCGACACCAAGATCAACGCCGTGTTCCTGGACCGGCCCATCCGGGAGACCTCGGGAACCAGCTTGGCGCCCTCCGGGGTCGAGGTGATCGCCCACGCCTCGTCCAGGAAGATCGCCTTGGGCAGCCGCCGGTCCAGGCCGTGCATCAGCCGCCGGGCGAACTGCGACACCAGGTACATCAGCGCGACCGACAGCCGCTGCTCGTAGGAGTAGTCGTCGCGGCTGATCGTCACGTCCGGCAGGGTCAGCCCGCCGAGGGTGAACACCGTGGTCCACCCGGCCGTGTCGATACGGTCGCCGCCCGAGGGGTCGAAGCACAGCCGGGCCAGGTGCATCTCCGACATCGACCGCAGCACCGCGCCCAGGTTGCGCGAGGCCGGGTCATCCGACCCCTCCAGGTAGTCGACGACCTTGCCGAGCGAGGGCCGCTCGCCGTTCGCCACCGTGCCGACGGCCTGGATCATGGCCGACTCGCGTTCCTCCGACATGCGGGGCAACAGCAGCCGCAGCGTCTCGGTGGCCATCGTCTTCTTGGTCGCCAGGTCGTCGCCGAACGAGAACGGGTCGAGCAGCCCGGGCGCCGCCGAGCCGAGCGGCAGGATCCGGGCCTTGCGGCCGCGCGAGGCCAGCAGTTCGACCAGCGACTCGGCGTCGCCCTTGGGGTCGACCACCGCGACCGTCACCCCGCGCAGCGCCATCTGATAGATCAGCAGCAGCGCCAGGGTGGTCTTGCCGCCACCGGGCTCGCCGGTGATCGCCACCGCGGTCGGCCGGTTGCGCGCCGCCGCCACCAGCGGGTCGAAGTGCACGATCGAGCGGGCCCGGCCCAGCGTCTCGCCGATGTACGGGCCGACCCAGCTCCCGTTATCGACCCGATCGCCCAGGTCGACGGTGGCGATCGGCATGCCGCCCGCGATCGTGCGGAGCGGATGCCGCTGCGCGTAGGCGTTCAGCCGAATCCGGTCACCGGGCAGCGACTCGCTGAACAGCGAGAACTGGTCGCCGGTGGAGTTGACGACGTCGATGCCGATGTCACGGTAGTGCTCGACCACCGCGTCGACGCGCTGCACCAGCAGTTCTTCGGTCGGCGCCGACACGACAAGGCGGTGCCAGCCGTACACGAACGGCAGCCGCTCCTTGGTGATGCCGTGCTCAAGCATCCGCGCCGCGTCGATCTGCTCGGCCAGCGCGATCGGCGCCTCCGCGCCCGCCTCCCTGATGTGCTGGTCCATGTCGCGGGCGTGCGCCAACCGCCGCGACACGTCCCGCGATGCCAGCGCCGGCGGGATCAGCTTCATCCGGGCGCTGATCTCCACCGGGAACGGCAGCGAGTCCGAATAGTGCATCCACGGCTCGCCGTCGGGGAAGGGCATCAGGTCGGGGAAACGCGCGAACGACAGGTACGCCACGTACGACGAACCGCCGGGCTGTTCCATCCGCAGGTGGGAGCGGCCGTTGTGGATGGCGCCCTCGACGAGGGTCTCGATCTCGCCCGCGCCCCACCGACGGCGCGGCACCGCCGACGGCGGCGGATCGCCCAGCGACCCGGTCACCGCGTGCTGGAACAACCATGCCACCTCGGTCGCCAGCGCGTGCCTGGCCCGCAGCGCGCCGCCGCCCAGCGCCCGGCCGATCCGCTCGGCGTTCTCCGTCCAGCGGGCGATCTCCTTGTCGTCGATCGCGTCGTCTTCCAGGCCGAGCGTCCGCTCGCCGCGGCGGTAGAGCCCGAGCAGCTGGGCCAGCGACCCGCCGGACAGCTGCGCGCCCACGCCGCGCTTGCCGAGCCGTACGCCCAGGTAGACCTCTTTGGTCCAAAAATCCTTGGACCAGACGTGGGCGTACATCTCCTCCAGGTAGTCGCGCCACCCCGGGCCGCCGTCGGCCGTCTGGTCGAGCGAGAGCGCCCACTCCGCCGCCGGGTAGGTGCGGTGCGCGATCCGCAGATGCACCTCCGCGTCCTGCATCCGCAGCCCGGCCAGCGCGATCGTGATGTTGGTGGCCAGCGCGTCGCGCTGCTCGCCTGTGGTGAACTCGTAGGAGACCGTGGGCAGCCGGAAGTAGGCCCAGGCGTCGATGTCGGTGAGCAAGATGCGATCGTCGAAGTACCGCACGGCGAGCCTGCTGGCACTGCGCCGACTGCTCCCGGTGAACGCGCTCACTTGGCCCTGCCGGCAGGGAGGACGGTCGCGGCGGTCGGTTGGGGAAACACGGCCTCGGCGCGTTCAGCGGTACGAGCCTCGCTCACCTAGTCGCCTCCTGTTCTTGGTATCGATCCGGCACGACGGAGAACCCGCCGGCGACCACGCCGGCGAGAGCAAGGTAGGCACGCCTGGTGGGCGAACGCAGCGACTTGAGCTCGTTGCGCGGCGACCGGTCCAAGCTGAGGTGGTCGTCCCACGGAATGCGTACCAGCGCCCGGCACCGGCCCCGCGCGACCGACTCGGCGTGCGAGACGTCGCCCAAGCTGCGCCGGCTCACGCCGTTGACCACGGTGACGGCCCGGGCCCGCAGCTCCTCATAACCATGGCCGTCCAGCCATTCGAACGTCATCTGTACGGCGCGGGCGGCGTCGGAGCTCGCCGGGGCGACGAGCACCAGCTGGTCGGCGTACGGAAGCACCCGCGCGACGATGGCGGCGGCGGCGTCGAGCATCGTGACCGAATAGAAGTGGTCGAGCGTACGGAACGCCAGCGCGTAGTCGCGATCGTCCAGCGCCTGCACCGGGTTCTTGCCGGCGGCGATGACATCGAGCCCCGACTTCGCCTGCGAGGTGTACCGGCGCACCGCCGTCAGGCTGGTGATCTGATCGGCACGCGTGATCAGGCCGGTCAGCGTTTCCGGCGTCTGACTGCGGGTACGCCGCGCCAACGCGCCTGGCCCGGGATTGACATCGATGGCGACTACGGGCTCCCCGCAATGCTGCGCGAACGTGTGTCCCATCATCAGCGCGGTCACCGTCTGCCCGGCGCCGCCTGTGCAGCCGAGCACGACGATGTGCCTGGCCCCATAGAACGGCCGCTGCAGCCGCTCCTCGTACTCCGAGTCGATCTCGGTGTGCCCGCCGCCCATCGCCTTGAGCAGCCGGCGCAGGCCGCCGCCGGCCGGCCCCGCGTCGTGCCCGGGGTCGGGCGGTGTGATGGCCGGGGACGACGCCGCCGGCCGTGTTTCGGGCGGGGTGAACGTGGGGACCGGCGGGGCGGCCGACCGCTGGGAGCGATGACGCGGCTCCGGCCGTACCGGGGATGCGGGGCCGGACCGTGTCTCACGCGGCGGCGCCGGCACCTCGTGCGCGTCGGGGACGACCCGGGGCGGCGGCGGTTTGACCGGGGTGCCCTCGGGACGGGCCGGCGTGCCGATCGATGGCGCCCCCGTTCCGGCGGCGGGGATACGCACCGGACCCGTCGGGCGGCCCCAGACCGGCTTGCCCGCCTGCCGGGCGGCCGGCGACGGCGCGTCCGCGGCCGGTCGCTCGGGCTCGGCGCCGGTGCGCCGGTGCGGTGGCGGCGGCCACACGAGCGCGTCGGTGCGCGCCTCCCGCGGCCGTGACAGCTCCTCCGACCATGGCCGCGGCGTGCTCCGGGACGGCACGCCCGGCGCCTCGGCGGCCGGCTCCCGGTCCTCGGCCCGCTCTTCGCGCTCGGCCCGACCCGCGTCGGCCTCCGCGGAGCCGGCGCCCGCCGCCTCCACGGGCCCCTGCGCGACCTCAGCCGGACCGGCCTCGCTCGCGGCCAAGGTCCCGCCCATCGCCTCGGCCGAAGCACGCTCCACCTCGGCCCAGGCGGCCTGGGCCTCCGCGAACATGCTCTTCGTCTCCGGATCAACGGACAGCTCGATCCATCCGGGCTCACTCGCCGCGCCGGCGTCCGCCGCCTCGGCGGGGGCGCGATCGACCTCAGCCGCCGCCGCGGGCGCGGGCTCGCTCGCAGCGCTCCGCGCCGCCTCGGCCGACGCGCTCGCGGCACTCACAGGACCACCCGGCACATCCCTCGCACGCTCCCGCACCGGCTGAACGGGCTGCGCGGCAGGAGTGGCCGGCTCTTGGGCCCGCTCGGCGAGATGTTCGGCGTCGGTCTTAGAGATGGCCGGCCAGGACTCACCGGCGCGCAGGACGCCGGAGACCAGGCCGCGCTTGCCCGAGCCCGCCTGCGGCGGCGCCGGGTCGCGCTCGGCCGGCTGAGGCCGGATGTCCAGCTCCGGCACCGCGGGGGGCGGCTCGCTCGGGTTGGTCAGCGGGTCGCGCGGCAGGACGGGCCGGACGGCCGAAGCGGCGGGGGCACGGCCCCCCATCTCTTGTGCTCGGACGCGCGCCCGCTGCCGCTCGACCGGCGGCTGGGTCTCGCGCGGTGCGGGCGGAGCGGGTGGCGCGGCGGCGGCGCTCGGTGCCGGGACCCCGCGTGGCGGTATGGCCTGGCTCGGTTGCCTGGGCAGGAGGGCGGGGCTGAAGGCGGGCCGGGGGGAAGCGTGCCGGGCGCGATGGGCCTTGCGCGCTTTACGTGCCGTGCGCCGGCCGCGGACCACGGCCCGCTCGGCCGCGCCGGCCGGGACGGGGGCGCCGGCCCGGCGCCACACGCGGGCGACGACGACGACCTCGGCGGGCTCCCTGATCGGGGTCAGCCGGCACCAGGTGCGCGGCTCGGTGACGTACCGGGCCTGGGACAACAGCAGCTCGGTCAGCCGCTTGCCCTCGATGACGGGACGGGTGGCCAGCCAGGTGAGCACGGCCGGCGGCACGAGATACAGCGGCAGGACCCACCCACCGCCGAACGGGACACCCACGAGCCGCAGCAGAACGATCCACGGCACGAACACACCGAGGAACACACCGATCTGCACCAGCGGCAGCGGCATCGGGAGCCGCAGATCGTAGAGCTTGTACAGCCGCTTCTCGATGCGCCAGATGTTCGTGTACGTGGGTAGATCCACGCCCCACTCCCCTCACCTTGGCGAACACCGGCCCTCGCCGGTTTGGAAACCGGTTCAGGTCAGGGTCACCCCGAGGGCCTTGGCGATCGCCTTGGCCGTCACCTCGATCACATTGGGCACGTAGAAGATGATGCCGATGCCAATGGCCAGAACGATGAACTGAACGAACCTCGTGATCTCCCGCGTGAACAGGAAGAAGATCGCGACAATTGACACGATGACCAGAAAAAGCGGACCGAAGATCTCCCGCAGCCAGGTAGCAAGGTCATCGGTCTGCAGACCGGACGGTGCCGCCAGCATCTGGTCTGGCAGCGACGTCATGACAAGGTGGAACATCGACCCTTACTGCCTTCCTCGGTCGCCGGGCATGTCATGATCCGAGTAGTTGCGTCGAACCACGGAGGTCTCTCACGTACCAAGTCCCGTCTTTCTTCACCACCGTAAGTTGATAGGTCTGCTGAAGCTCGCCAGGCGCGCCCCCTCGCTGGGAGGAAGGGATCTGCCAGGCCACCGTCGCGGTGATGTCTCGCTGGTCGGCGGCTCCGTTCGGCGCGTTGACCTCCCTCAACTGACCGAGCGTGACGGCCCCGGCCAGCCCCGTCGCGGATTCGTCATCGGAGAAACGCGACAGGTTGACCGTATCGCCACTGCCGTACGCCTTGAAGAAACCGACGAGAGTTTGCTGCAGCTCATTTTCCAGGCCGGTGTCCCGATCGGTGTTGACCGGCCGCTGCGGCGGCTGCGCGCGCGGTGGCGGCGGCAGCAGCGCCGGCTCACCCGACACCGCGAACCGACCGTCCTTGACGTACACCGGCACGGCCAACTGCAGCCACTGACCACTCGCCTGGGCGAGTACCGTCACCACGGCGTTGTTGGCGTCGCGCACGTCGGCCCCCGCCGCCTGCACCGACTGCACCTGCATCTGGCCCGTGCCGTTCCAGCCGAACTGCCCGTCCATGCCCTCGGGCAAGAAGAACCGCAACGCCTGCTCGCGGGCGGCCGGGTTCTTTTGGTCGTAGTTGAGATAGACCCCGGCGAACTGCACCGCGTACGCCGACGCGCTCGCGACCGGGAAGGCCGCCTTGGCATCTTGCTTAGGCGCCTGCGGCGCCCCCGACGGCTCGGCGGTGAACCGATCGAACTCGGCGCGCACGCCGTTGACCAGCAACACGATGATGCACGCCCACAACAGGAAACGGCCGATCCAGACCCGCCACCGACCGCCAGAGCCGCGCCAGGGACGGCGCCCGCCGCGCCGGACCTCGGTTTCCCACCGGCCCGCGGGGTAGTCATATGTCTCCACCCCGCCGCTCGCATGGACGGCGCCAGGATAGGCAGCCGCCTTGGGGCCGTGTCGCACGGCCGACTTGCGAGCCATCGCGCCTCCGCTCGCGCCTTGCCCCCGGTCGGCGCGCTCTGTCATCTGTGTGTCTCAGTGCCGGTACGTCGTGTGGTGTGTGTGGACGTCGGACTAACCCACCATAACCACGGGCGTTAATTGTTCCAGCGTCTTCCGGAGATGCCCAGCCCCGGCACGCCCTTGTGGATAACGCGATACACCTC
>CALAED010000055.1 GCA_937891035.1 uncultured Thermomonosporaceae bacterium
ATCTGCCGGAGACCGACCGGGCGGCGAAGGAGGTCTTGTCCCTCCCCGTCCATCCGTCCCTGAGCCAAACTGATCTAGCCCAGGTCATCACAGCGGTGAATAGTCTGACGAAATTCACCAAGGATTAACTCTTCGGTCCCTCTAAGCTAGAGAACGCCCGTTACAGGCGTAACACGCATTGATGTCCCAATGGCAGCCGCTAAATCTGCACAAACAATAATTGCCCGTTCGCCCGGCCACATGCCCGGATTACGGGTATCCTCCGCCTAGTTCGCGATCGATCCAACAGCGCCCAAGGAGGTTGGGTGACCAAGCCGAGCGCACGGCCCCGGATCCGCGAAAACGATTACGGCATCCTCCAGCCCCCCGCGGTCGGTCAGTGGGAGCCCGCGTTGTCGGTCAGCGTCGTCCTTCCCGCCTATCAGGCACAGCACAAGCTGGACCTGACGCTCGCCGCGCTCGCCGCCCAGACCTATCCGGCACACCTGCTCGAAGTCGTGATCGCCGACGACGGGAGCGACCCGCCGCTGCGGCTGCCGGAGATCCGGCCCGAGCGCACCCGCATCGTGCCGAGCCTGCCCGGCGGCTGGGGCTGCGCGCACGCCTATCGATCCGGCGCGCTCGCCGCGGAGGGCGATGTGCTCGTTCGACTCGACGCCGACATGATCTGCTTCCACGACAACGTGGAGGCCCAGGTCCGCTGGCATCACCTCGCCGACCACCTCGTCGTCGTCGGGCACAAGCGTTTCGTCGACTACCGGACGGCCACCTTAACCCCGCAAGAGGTGTACGACGCGGTGGCCAGGGGCGACGGCGAGAAGCTCTTCGACAGCGAAGAGTCCCAGGGACATCACTACGAGCCGTTCATCGAAGAGACCGATCAGCTCCGCGCCGCCGGCGCCCAGGCGTCGCGGGTGTTCACCGGAGCCTCCGCCTCGTACCACCGCGCGTTCTACCACGACGCGGGCGACGTCGACAGCGACATGATCCTGGGCGAAGACATCGAGTTCGGCTACCGGCTGGGCCAGACGGGCGCGGTGTTCATCCCCGAGCTCGCAAGCAGTAGCTGGCATCTGGGCTGGTCCACCACCATGACCGACGGGGCGCGCGCCGGCCGGTACACCCGGGCGTTCTACGCGAACAGGGTGCTGATTCCGCGCAACCGCCGGCCCGACCCCGGCCGGCAATGGCGGGTGCCCGGCGTCGAGGCCGTGGTGGACGTGACCGACGCCACCTGGGAGCAGGCCAGGGCGACCGTCAGCGGGCTGACCGCCGGCTTGGTGTCCGACGTGTCCATCAGGTTGGTCGGCCCGTGGTCGACGATCAGCGACGAGCGACATGATCTGCTTGGTGATCCGCGGCTTGAGCTGCGGCTGATGCGCGAAGGGCTCGGCGACGACGGCCGGGTTCGGCTGGTGGAGTCGGTGCCGAAGACGGCGTTCCCCACGCCCTACCGCCTCCACTGCCCGGCCGGGTGGGTGCCCACGGGCGCCGCGCTCCGTCGGCTCATCCACCTGGCCGAACACGAAAGGTACGGCCTCGTGGTGCTCGAGCTGCCCCGTGAGCCCCGTGAGCCCGGCGGCCGGGCCGAGGGGAGCGGGGACGCGCGCTTCGAGCAGACGCGCGCGTTCGCCAGGGCGCACCGGATCGCGGGAGCCGGTGACGACATCGACGACGTGGTACGGGACCTGTTCGGCGCGCACACGATCGACGGCACAGAATGGGCGCTGCGGCCGGCCGGGCCCGACAGCCCGCCCGACCTGGCCGACGACTGGGAGGCCAAGGCCCGGCACTGGCAGTCCACCGCGGAGAAATGGCAGGCCCAGGCACACCGGCTCAATGACGAACTGCGGGCGATCAAGGCCCGGCAGAACCGCCGGCTCAGCCGGCGGATTCGCCGTGGGCTCGGCCGGCTGCGCCGGGCGCTGCTCGGCCGTTCGGCGCCCCGCTGACGCCCGGCGCGACAAGACGTGGCGGCACGCGCCATAGCTGGCAGGTCAGCGATCGCGCCCTCATGGCCGATGGCCGGATCGCCTCTCTACGGCCCGCCCCACGAACACGTTCTCATCTGAAAGGCGGGTCATTACCCCCCAGCCGGACGTCAGACCCAGGGGAACGGCGACTCAGGGGGCGATCAGCTTCACCTTGGGAAAATAGGTGGCGTATCGGTTCGCGTCTCGCGTGAGGAGCCGGTAGCCGCTCACGGCGGCGTGTGCGCCGATGTAGAAGTCGGGCAGCGGCGACTTCTTCGTCCCGCCCGCTCGGCGGTAGCGGACGAACGCCTTGCCGGCGAGGAATCCAGCCGTGTACGGCAGCTGCTCGCGGCGGAAATCGGGGGGCGGCAGGAAATCGTCGGTCTCTTCGATCGTGGCGTATCCCGCCGAAACCTCTGCATAGATGATGGGATTTATTACGAGCGATCCTGTGTCGGCCGCCTCGGCCAGCCTGGAGGCAGACCATTCCGCCCACTTCACGTCGTCTAGCGCGATATCCAACAGGACGCAGGAGTCCACCAACGTTGCGGATCCTTCCCCTATACCGCCTACCGCGCGGAGAGGCTCAGTCGCCACGCAACAACTCCATCAGCTCGTCGGTGCCCATCCCTTCAACCTCTTTCGCGCTGGCGCTACCCCGTAGCCGTCGCACCAAGCGCTGGCCACGCGTTTCCGCTCCGTGAACACGCACGATCCGCAGTGTGCCGCCATCCTCGACCACCTCGACTTCGTCGCCCTCATGCAGGCCGAATTTGGCGCGAAGCGGGGCGGGAATGGTGACCTGGCCCTTGCCGTTGAGGATCATGAGGACCTCCTGTACTACGTATCTATTGTACTACGTAATACCCTCCCCGCCCCAGGTTGTCGGCACAGCGCTGCGGAGGGTGTACGGAGAGGACGCCTCAGTGTGGCCGGTCACGAGGGGGCGTGCGCTCGAAGGTGTGCAGGCCCTTTTCAAAGTCATGGACGGTA
>CALAED010000056.1 GCA_937891035.1 uncultured Thermomonosporaceae bacterium
CCCCTCTTCCAGGTGATGTTCAGCTTCCACGACTCCCACATCCCGGATCTGGAGTTCGCCGGACTACACGGGACGGTGCGGGAGCGGCACAACAGCTCGGCCAAGGCCGACCTCAACGTGGTCGTCATCCCGCGCGCCGAGCAGCGGGCGGGGCACGGAGTCGGCGACGACGCCGCGCCGATCACGTTGATCTGGGAGTACGCGACGCAGCTCTTCGAGCCATCCACGATCGACGCGATGGTCGAGCAGTACGTGACCGTGCTGGGGGCGGCGGTCGCCGACTCGGCGCGCGCGATCGAGCGGCTTCCGCTGCTGGCCGACGACGCGTGCCGGCAGATCGTCGCCGGCTCCGCGGGCCCGGTCACCCCGTTCCCCGAGCGGCGGACCATCCCCGAGCTGTTCGCCGATCAGGTGGCCGCCCGGCCGGACGCGGTGGCGTTGGTGAGCGGGGAACGCACCTACACATACGCCGAGCTCGACGCGCGGACCAACCGGCTGGCGCGGGTGCTGCGGGCGCGCGGTGTCGGCAGGGACGTCGCGGTCGGCGTGCTGCTCGAACGCGGCGACGACATGGTCGCGGCCGTGCTCGCCGTGCTCAAGGCGGGCGGCGGCTACGTGCCTCTCGACCCCGGCTATCCGGCCGAACGGCTGGGCCGGATGCTGACCGACGCCGCGGTCCGCGTGGTGGTGACCAGGCCGGACCTGCGCGGAAGCATCGACACCGGCGCCGCGGTCCTGGTCACGGTTGACGAGTCGCCGGACGAGACGGGGCCGGCCGATGCGGCGCCGCCGGAGCCGGTCGCCACGCCGGACAGCCTGGCCTACATCCTGTTCACTTCGGGCTCCACCGGCCGGCCCAAGGGCGTCATGGTCGAGCACCGGTCGGTGCTGCGGCTGGTCTGTGAGACCGACTATGTCGCCTTCGGCCCCGGCGAACGCTTCGCACAGGTCTCCGACGCTTCGTTCGACGCGTTCACCTTCGAGCTGTGGGGTGCGCTGCTGCACGGCGGCGCACTGTGCGTGGTCCCCACCGAGACCCTGCTGACCGCCGGCGGACTCGGCCGCGCGCTCAAGGAGAACCGGCTGACGAGCATGTTCCTCACCTCGGCGCTGTTCACCGAGGTCATGGCCGACCATCCCGACAGCTTCGCCGGCATGCACAACCTGCTGGTGGGCGGGGACGCGCTGAACGTGACCCGGGTCCGGCAGCTCATCGAGGGCGATCCGGCGCACCGGCCGGCCCGCCTGCTCAACGGCTACGGCCCGACCGAGACCACAACCTTCGCGGTGTGCGGTCTCATCGATGCGGTGCCGGCCGCCGCCACGTCGGTGCCGATCGGCCGGCCCATCGCGAACACGTCCGGATATGTCCTGGATGCGCTGCTGCGGCCGGTGCCCACGGGGGTGCCGGGCGAGCTGTTCATCGGCGGCCCTGGCGTGGCCCGGGGGTATGTGAACCGGCCCGCGCTCACCGCGGAACGGTTCCTGCCCGACCCGTTCGCCGCCGGCGGAGCACGGATGTACCGCACCGGCGACGTCGTCCGGTATCTCAGGGACGGCACGATCGAGTTCCTCGGGCGCGCCGACGACCAGATCAAGATCAGGGGCTTCCGGATCGAGCCCGGTGAGGTTGAGGCGGCGCTCACCGCCCATCCGGGGGTCGCGCGGACCGCCGTCATCGTGGACGAGCCGCCGTCCGGCCGCAGGCTGGTCGCCTATGTGGTCCCGGCCGGCCCGGACACGCCGGTTCCCGCGTCCGGGCTGCGCGAATTCCTGGCCGCCACGCTGCCGCCGTATATGATCCCGGCCGCCTTCGTTGAGCTGGCGGCGCTGCCGCTCACGCCGAGCGGAAAGCTCGACCGAGCCGCGCTGCCGCCGGCCGCCGATGACGGGCCGGCCGCGACCGAGTACGTCCCTCCCCGTACCGAGACCGAACGGGAACTCGCCGCGCTGGCGGCGCGGATGCTCGGCGTGTCCAGAGTCGGGGTCACCGACGACTTCTTCGTGCTCGGCGGGCACTCCCTGCTCGCCATGCGGTTGGTGGCCCAGGCCAATGAGTTGCTGTCCGCGCACGTGCCGCTGCGGGAGTTCCTTGAGACCCCGACCGTCGGCAGGTTGGCGGCCGAGGTGGAGGCCACCCGCAGCCGGGTGCCCGCCGGCGTGGACGCGACGGGCCCGGTCGCCGGGCCCGGCCGCGGCGTCGGTCGCGGCGCGGGCGACGCCGACCAGTTGCTGCTCGACCGGCTCGAAGAACTGTCCGACGACGAGGTGGACGCGTTTTTGCGCGACATGACCGAAGACGAGGCCGAAACGTGACGGACGACATCAAGGACCTCGAGAGCGGCCCGCCCATGACCCCTAACGCCCGGCGTACCTTGCTGGCCGAGCGGCTGAAGCGGCGCATCGCCGCGCGGCACTATGCGCTGTCCTATCCGCAGCAACGCCTGTGGTTCCTCGCTCAGCTCGATCCGGACAGTCCCGTCTACGTGGTGCCGCTGATCTATCGGATGACCGGCCGGCTGGACATCGCCGCCCTGGAACACGCGCTGACCGAGGTCGTGAGGCGGCACGAGCCGCTGCGTACGGTCTTCCGGTCGGTGGACGGCGTCCCCCGGCAGTTCGTCCAGCCCGCCGAGCCGGTGCGCGTGCCGGTCGACGACGTGTCGGGCGACGCGCGCCCGGAGGCCGCGGCGGACCTGCTGGCCAGGCAGCAGGCCAGGAGTCCTTTCGATCTGGAGCGGGACCTGATGATCCGGCCCCGCCTGCTGCGGCTCGGGCCGGACGAGCACTGGTTGTGCCTCACCCTGCACCACCTCGCCTGCGACGGCAGGTCGCTCGACCTGCTCGGCGACGAGCTCGCGGCCTGCTACCGGGCTTTCGTCGCCGGCGCGGCGGCGGAGTTGCCGCCGCCGGCCACGCGGTACGTGGACTACGCCGAACGTCAGGTGGAGCGGCTCACCGGCAAGCCGCTTGAGCAGCTGCTCGGTTACTGGCGGGATCGGCTGTCCGGCGCGCCCGCGTTGGCCTCCCTGCCGGCCGACAGGCCGCGGCCGCCGGCACAAAGCCACGCCGGCGACCATGTGGACTTCGACATCGATCCCGAGGTCGCGGCGCAGGTCGCCGCGCTGGCCAGAACCTGCGGCGCCACACCGTTCGCGGTGCTGCTCGCCGCCTTCGCCGCCCTCGTCCACGCGCACACGGGCGGACCCGAGGTGCTGGTCGGCTCGCCGGTGAGCGGCCGTATTGAGGAAAGCCTGCGCGGCCTGATCGGCTTTTTCGCCAACACGATCGTGCAGCGCGTCGACGTCTCCGGCGCGCCGTCATTCCGTGAGCTGGTCACGCGGGCGCGAGACGAGAGCAGGGCCGCGCTCGCCCATCAGGAGTTGCCGTTCGAGAAGCTGGTCGAAGAGCTGCACCCGCGGCGCGACCCGGCGCACAATCCGCTCTTCCAGCTGATGCTGAGCTACCACGAAGGCGAAGCGAGCGGCCGCGCACTGCCCGGCTGCGTCATGAGCATGATGGCCGGGGACACTTCGACGGCCAAGTTCGATCTCACGCTGAGCCTCACCCGGTCCGCCGGCCGGCTCTCCGCGCGGCTGGAGTACGCGACCGACTTGTTCGCCCGCGAGACCGCCGAGGCCATCGGCGAGCAGTTCCGTACCGTGCTCACCCAGGCGGTGGCCGACCCTGATCGGCGCGTCACGAGCATGTCCGTGCTGTCGACGGCCGAGCGGCGGCGCGTCCTGGTGGAGTGGAACCCGCCAGCCGAGCCGGTGCGCGAGGCGCTGGTGCATGAGCTGATCGCCATGTGGTCGCGGCGGACCCCGGACGCGCCGGCCCTGGTGGGCGCGGGGCCGCCGGACAGCATGACGGCCGGCGGCTCGGTCAGCTACGCCGAGCTCGACCGCCGGACGGCCGCGCTGGCCGCCCGGCTGCGGCGGGCGGGGGTACGGCCAGACACACCGGTCGGGGTGTACCTCGATCGGTCCCCCGACCTGGTGGTCACGCTGGTGGCGATCTTGCGTGCGGGCGGCGCTTACCTGCCGCTCGACCCCGGATACCCCGCGGACCGGCTGGCGTTCATGGTGCGGGACTCGGGGGCTCGGGTGATCGTCAGCCGGAGCGGGCTGGCGCACCGGACCGCCGGGCTGCCCGCGCGGATCCTCGAGCTGGACGCCGACCGGGAACGCGCCGACGCCACCGAACCAGCCGGGCCCAAAGCCGAGCCGGGAGACGAGCCCGGAGACGAGCCGGGAGACGGGCGGTCGCCCCACCATCTGGCGTACGTCATCTACACCTCGGGCTCCACCGGAACCCCCAAGGGTGTGATGATCTCCCATCGCAACGTGATGAACTTCTTCGCCGGCATGGACGCGATCCTCGCCGAGGAGCCGGCGGCGGCGAAGGCGGCGCACCCGCGGACATGGCTCGCCGTGACGAGCGTGTCCTTCGACATCTCGGTGCTCGAACTGCTGTGGACGCTGGCCAGGGGCCACCAGGTGGTGGTACGGGGAGACGAGCCCACAACCGTCGCCGCCGCCGGCACCAGGGTGCCGTCGTCCGTGCAGGCGAGGCCGATGGACGTCAGCCTGTTTTACTTCGGCGGGGACAGCGGCGGCGACCCGGGCGCCGCCTACCGGCTGCTGATCGAGGGCGCCAGGTTCGCCGACGCCAACGGGTTGTCCGCGGTATGGACCCCCGAGCGGCACTTCCACGAGTTCGGCGGCCTGTACCCCAATCCGTCGGTCACGTCCGCGGCGATCGCGGCGATCACCGAGCGCGTCGCCATCCGGGCGGGCAGCGTGGTGCTGCCGCTGCACGACCCCCTGCGGGTCGCCGAAGAGTGGTCGGTGGTCGACAACCTCTCGGGCGGCGGTCGGGTGGGCATCTCAGTGGCCTCCGGCTGGCAGCCCAACGACTTCGTGCTCGCGCCCGGCGACTACGCCGAACGCAAGAAGATCATGGCAGCCAAGCTCGAAGAGCTGCGGGCGCTTTGGCGCGGCGACACCGTACGCAGGCGCAACGGCACGGACAAGGAGGCCGAGGTACGGATCTTCCCGCCGCCGGTCACCCCCGAGCTACCGGTCTGGGTGACCAGCGCGCGCAGTCTGGAGACCTTCACCTTCGCCGGGGAGATCGGCGCCGGACTGCTCACGCACCTGCTCGGCCACTCCGTCGAGCAGCTCGAAAGCAAGATCAACGCATACCGCCGGGCGTGGCGGGACAACGGCCATCCGGGCGACGGGCACGTGACGCTGATGCTGCACACCTTCGTCGGCGCGGACGCCGACGCGGTCAAAAAGACGGTGCGCGAACCGCTGTGCGCCTACATCAAGTCATCCTTCGACCTGCTGTCCGGCCTCGGCCAGGCGATGGGCCACGACGTCGACGTGCGCGCCCTGCCGGAGGAGGAGCTCGACGCGCTGGTGAGCCAGGCGTTCGACCGGTTCTTCGAGACCTCGGGCCTGCTCGGCACCCCGGAGCACTGCGCCGACATGATCGACCAGCTGAAAGCGATCGGCGTCGACGAGGTGGCCTGCCTGGTCGACTTCGGCGTCGCGCACGACCATGTGCTGGCCGCGCTCGACCAGCTCGCGCTGACGAAGAAGCTCAGCGAGGATCGACGGCGCGCCGCGCTGGCCGATGAGCCGATCGCCGCCCAGCTGCGCCGGCATGCCGTCACCCACCTCCAGTGCACCCCGTCGGTGGCCGGCGTGCTCGCCGACGATCCGGACTCCGGCGCGGCGCTGTCCGGCCTGCGCCGGCTGCTGGTCGGCGGCGAGGCGCTGCCCGCCCCGCTCGCGGAACGGCTCGCGCACCTGGTGCCGGACGGCGTGCGGAACATGTACGGCCCGACCGAGGCGACCGTCTGGGCCACCACGTCGCCGGTCGACGAATCGGGGCAGGTGACCATCGGCCGTCCGATGACCAACGTGCGCGCGTACGTGGTCGACGTCCACCTGCGGCCGACTCCGGCGAGCGCGCCGGGCGAGTTGCTGCTCGGTGGGCCCGGCGTCGCGCGCGGCTATCTGGGCCGCCCCGGCCTCACCGCCGAGCGGTTCATCCCCGATCCGTTTTCCGGCGACCCGGGCGCCCGGTTGTACCGTACGGGCGACCTGGTGCGCCGGCGGCCGACCGGCGAGCTTGAGTTCCTGGGGCGGCTCGACCACCAGGTGAAGCTGCACGGACACCGGATCGAGCTCGGCGAGATCGAAAACGTGCTGCGCGGCCATCCGGGGCTGCGTGCCGCGGTGGCCGCGGTACGCGGCGAGGAGGCACGGCGCCGGATCGTCGCCTACTGCGTGCCGGCCCCCCGGCGCGGCGCCGACCACCACTCCGGCGAGTCCGGCGAGTCCGGCGAGTCCGGCGAGTCCGGCGACCAGCTGACGGTCCAGGCGGTGCGCGCGTTCGCCGCCGGGACGCTGCCCGACTATATGGTGCCGGCCGACGTGGTGTTCCTCGACGAGTTGCCGATGACGCCGAACGGCAAGGTGGACCGGGGCCGGCTGCCTGACCCGGAGCGATCGGCGCGGGCCGCGTACCGGCCGCCGGCCAACGAGACCGAACGCCTGGTCAGCGAGGAGCTGGCCGCCGTGCTCAAGGCCGAGCGGATCGGCGTCGATGACAACTTCTTCGAGGTCGGCGGCAACTCGCTGCTCGCGGTGCAGGCCCGGACGCGGTTGCAGCCGATACTGGGCGACCGGCTGTCCCTGGTGGACATCTTCCGCTATCCGACCGTACGGGGCCTGGTCACCGCGCTCACCGGGGCCGCCAACGGACGGGACGGCCATGACGGACCACCGGGCGCCGCGGGCCTGGAGCGCGCCCGCGCCGCCGCCGGGCGCCGCGCCGCCGCCTTCGCCAGGCAGGCCAGGCTACGCACGGAACAGGCCGGAGACAGCAATGCCAGACGGTGACGGCATCCACCTGGAGCCCATCGCGATCGTCGGGATGGCCTGCCGTGTGCCCGGCGCCGCTACGGTCGAGGCCTTCTGGCGCAACATGCGCGACGGCGCCGAGTCGATCACGAGGTTTTCGCCCGATGCGCTGCGCGCCGCCGGAGTGGCCGACGACGTCCTGGCCGACCCCGACTACGTCCCCGCGTCAGGTCACCTGGAGGGCGCCGACCTGTTCGACGCGGCGTTCTTCGGGTTCAACCCGGCCGAGGCCGAGACCATGGATCCGCAGCATCGCCTGTTCTGCGAGACCGCGTGGGCGGCCGTTGAGGACAGCGGGCACGACCCGGCCCGGTTCGGCGGTGACGTCGGCGTGTTCGCCGGCGCCTTCATGAACAAGTACCTCACCGCCAACCTCTCCACCAACGCACGGTTCCAGCGCTCGCCGATGGCCTCGCTGGCGAGGATGTTCAACGACAAGGACTTCCTCGCGACCCGGGTGGCACACCTGCTCGACCTCACCGGTCCCGCCTACACGGTGCAGACCGCCTGCTCCACCTCGCTCGTCGCGACCCATCTCGGCTGCCAGTCGCTGCTCAACTACGAGTGCGACGTCGCGCTCGTCGGCGGGGTGTCGGTCAACGTGCCGCTGAAGAGCGGCTACCCGGTCGCCGACAGCGGTCTGTTCAGCGCCGACGGCCACTGCCGTCCTTTCGACGCCGGCGCCGGCGGCACCGTGCCGGGCAACGGAGTCGTCGTGCTCGTGCTGCGCCGGCTGGCGGACGCGCTGGGCGACCGCGACCACGTCTACGCGGTGATCAAGGGCTCCGCCGTCAACAACGACGGGTCGATGAAGGCGGGGTTCGCCGCACCCAGCGTCGAAGGCCAGGCGCGGGTGATCACCTCGGCGTTGGCCCTCGCCGGCGTGGATCCCGCGACCGTCGGCTACGTGGAGGCGCACGGCACCGCGACGCAGGTCGGCGACCCGATCGAGGTCACCGCGCTGACCCAGGCGTTCCACGCCGACCCCGCAGCCCGCCCCGTACCGGCCGGCCAGTGCGCGCTCGGCTCGGTCAAGGCGAACATCGGGCACCTGGACGCCGCGGCGGGCGTCGCCGGGCTGATGCGCGCGGCGCTGGCGATCCACCATGGGCTGATCCCGCCGAACGCCAACTTCTCCTCCCCCAACCCGGAGCTGCGCCTCGACCTGACCCCGTTCTTCGTCCCCCTCCACGCCATCGACTGGCCGGCGTCGAGCGCGCCGCGGCGGGCGGGGGTCAGCTCGTTCGGGGTCGGCGGGACCAACGCGCACGTCGTGCTCGAACAGGCGCCGCGCGTGGAGCCGCCGGCCGGCGGCGCCGACCGGCCCTGGCAGCTGCTCGTCGTCTCCGCGCACACCAGGAAGGCCGTGGAGGACGCGACCGCGCGGCTCGCGGATCACCTCGACCAGACCGGCCGGCCGGATGATCGGGCCGGGCGGCTCGCGGACGTGGCGTTCACTTTGCAGGACGGACGGCGCGCCTTCGGCGTCCGCCGGTTCGCGGTCTGCGCGGACCGGGCCGACGCCGTACGGGCGCTGCGCGGACAGGAGCCGAACCGGCTGGTCACCAAGACGTCGCCGGGCGCGGCGCACGAAGTGGTCTTCGCCTTCCCCGGGGGCGGGATGCAGCACCCGGACATGGGCCTGGACATCTACCGGTCGGAGCCGGTGTTCAGGAACGAGGTGGACCGGTGCGCGGAACTGCTCGCGCCGCGGCTCGGCTTCGACCTGCGCAGGCTGCTGTTCCCCTCGGCGTTCCCGCCGCTGGCCGGCAAGGGACTGCGGGGCGGCGCCGCCACCCTCGGCCGTGATCAGGGCGCCGGCGTCGTCTCCGCCCTGTTCACCATCGAGTACGCGCTGGCCCGCCAGCTCATGGCCTGGGGACTGCGGCCGGCCGCGATGATCGGGCACAGCCTCGGCGAGTACGTCGCGGCCTGCCTGGCCGGGGTGTTCACCCTTCCCGGCGCGCTTGAGATCACCCTGGCCAGGGGCGAACTGTTCGAGGCCATGCCGCCCGGCCGGATGCTCGCGGTGCGGCTGCCGGCGGAACAGCTGGCGGCGATGCTGCCCGACCGTCTATCGATCTCCGCGGTCAACGCGCCGGACCTTACCGTGGTGGCCGGACCCGACGAGGAGATCAGGGCACTGCTGACGACGCTGCGCGGCCAGGACGTCGACTGCCGCAAGGTGAGCGTTCCGGTGGCCAGCCACTCGTGGATGGTCGACCCCCATCTCGACGACTTCACCGTCAAGGTCAAAAAGCTGCGGCTGTCCGAGCCGGCGATCCCCTTCGTCTCCAGTGTGACCGGTACGTGGATCACCGCCGGTGAGGCCACCGACCCCGGCTACTGGGCGCGGCATCTTCGGCGGCCGGTGCGGTTCGCCGCCGGGGTGGCCGAAGTGCTCGCCCCGCCGGGCCGGGTGCTGCTCGAGGTCGGTCCGGGCCGGGCGCTCACCGCGCTGGCCGCCGCCCAGCGGCTGGCGCCGGCGCCGGTGGCGATCCCGACGATGGGACTGCCCCGCGACACCCTGCCGGACCTGGCCCACCTGATGACGGCGGTGGGGCGGCTGTGGCAGCACGGGGTCGCCGTGGACTGGCAGGCCTTCCACGGCGCCGCCGAGCCGCGCCGGGTGCCGCTGCCAACCCATCCGTTCCAGCGCCGCCGGCACTGGGTGGAGCCGGGCAGGGTCGCCGCCGAACCGGCGGCCGTCGCATCGTCCGCCGCCGAACCATCCGCCGACGACGGCGGCCCCGAGACCCCGGATGCCGCCGACGGCTTCATCGCGCCGCGTACGGACCGGGAGCGCCAGGTCGCCCGCATCTGGTGCGATCTGCTGGGCGTCGATCAGGTCAGCATGGACGACGACTTCTTCGACCTCGGCGCTCATTCGCTGATGGTCACCCAGGTGACCAAGGACCTGCGCCGCATGGGCGCCACCCGGCTCACGGCCAGGGACGTCCTGCAGGCGCCCACGGTGGCCGCCATGGCGGCGCTGGTGGACCGGGCGCTGGGTGCCCCGCCGCTGGTGCCGCAGGCGCCCGGGGTGCGGCTCGAGGACGAGGTCGTGCTGGATGAGGAGATCCGCGCCGACGGTCTGCCGGCGCCGGTCCGGCGACCGCCGCAGACCGTGCTGCTCACCGGGGCCACCGGATTCGTCGGCGCCTTCCTTTGCGCCGAGTTGCTCGGCCAGCGGGCGGCCACGGTGATCTGCCTGGTCAGGGCCGGCGACCCCGCCGAGGGAGCCGAACGGGTACGGGCCGCGCTGGACTTCTACGGCCTGGACGGAGCCGGGTCGAACCGACTCCAGGTGGTCATCGGCGACTTGGCCAAGCCGCTGCTCGGCCTGGGCGAGGATGGGTTCGACGATCTGGCGCACCGGGTCGACGCGATCTACCACTGCGGCGCCTGGGTGAACTTCGTCCGCCCGTACCGCGCGTTGAAGGCGGCCAACGTGACGGGCACCCAGGAGATCCTGCGGCTGGCGGCCCGCGGGCGGCTCAAGCCGGTGCATCACATCTCCACGCTGGCCGTCCTGGCCGGTGCGATGCTCGGCGACACGGACGTCATCCGCGAGGACGATCCGCTGCCGCCCCCGGTCGGCCACGACACCGCCTACAGCCAGAGCAAGTGGGTGGCGGAAGGGCTGGTGGAGATCGCCAGGTCGCGCGGCATTCCGGTGTCGGTGTACCGGGCCGGTGGGGTGCTGGCGGACAGCCGTACCGGCGCGGCCAACACCGAGGACTACGTCACCAAGGTCATCCAGGGCTGCGTCCAGCTCGGCGCCGCGCCGCGCCGCGGATACGCGCTGTCCGTCGGGACCGTCGACCACCTGACCAGGCTTGTCGTCGCCCTGTCGGCACGACCGGAGTCATGGGGGAAAACCTTCCACGCCATCGATCCACAACCCCTTCCCTGGAACCGAATCTTCGACGAGATCAGCGGGCTCGGCTACCCGGTGCGCGGCGTGCCGTTCGACGAGTGGCGCGGCGAGCTCACCGAGGCGGTGGACCGGGAGGGCGAGGACAACGCGCTGGCGCCGTTGATGGCGATCTTCGGCGACACGCCCGACCGGGACATGCCGGTGATCGACTGCGCGAACGTGTCCGGCGTCTTGTCGCCGCGGGTCGCGGCCGCGCCGACGCTCGACACCGGGTACTTCGCGCGGATGCTCGCCTTCCTGGTCAGAGCCGGGCTGCTACCTGCCACCACGACGAAGGGGTAGAGACATGTCTCTCCTGCTGACGGGCGCGACGATCATCGACGGACTGGGCGGCGACCCGCTGCCGCGGGGGTCCGTCCTGGTCGAGGAGGACAAGATCGCCGCGGTCGGGACGGACGTCGGCGCGGCGGGTTCCGCGCCCGGCGACGGCCCCCGCCTGGTGGATCTGAGCGGGCTGACCCTGCTGCCCGGACTCATCGACGCGCACGTCCATATCGGCTATTCGAGCGAGATGCGGGCGATGTTGAACATGGAGCTGTCCATCGCAGAACGGGCCGCGGACATCTTCCGTACGCTGCGCGAGACCTTGGACGCCGGTTTCACCGCCGTCCGCGACTGCGGCGGGATCGACCACGGGGTGATGCGCGCGGTCGGCCGCGGGCTGGTGCCCGGGCCCAGGATCTGGGCGTCGGCGTCGCCGCTCGTGCAATGCGGCGGGCACGGCCACCTCGGCTCCCCCTTCCTGCCGCCGGACGCGACCTTCCACTTCCGGGTCCGCGGTCTGACCGCGGTCGGCCGGATCTCCGACGGCTGCGATGAGGTCCGCAAGGCCGCGCGTGAGTGCTTCCGGCAGGGCGCCAGCTTCCTCAAGATGGTGGTGACGGGCGGGGTGGTGTCCATCTCCGACTCGCTCGACGACACCCAGTTCACCGTCGAGGAGATCGCCGCCGCGGTGGCCGAGGCGCGGGCCAGGCACACCTACGTCACCGTGCACGCGCACAACGTCGCCGGCATCCACAACGCCATCGAGGCCGGCGTGGAGTGCGTCGAGCACGGGACGGGGATCGACGAGAAGACGGCCGCGATGATGGCGGCCCGGGGCGTCAGCCTCGTGCCCACGCTGACCGTCGCCCAAGATCTGGTGGAGAATTTC
>CALAED010000057.1 GCA_937891035.1 uncultured Thermomonosporaceae bacterium
GCAGTCGCCGTCGCCGCGTCCGGCCGCCCACTCGATGGCGCCGCCGAGGTGGCGCCGGAAGGTGTCGTCTCGGAACGCCGCCGAGGTCTCACCGAGACCCGTGTAGAAGGAGCGGCCGCCCTGGAAGTCCTTGCACCAGATGATCGGGTGGTCGAACCCCATGCCGCCGCCGCTGTAGGTGCCCTCGTCGACCGTGGCGAGCACGTGCGAGACGCCCCGCACGTTGCCGGCGAAGTCGTAGAAGGCGTCGGCCGGCCGCCAGTACTCGGGCAGGACGGCGCTCGCCGGGTGTACCCGGTCGGCCACCTTGACCGTGGCCTTCTGTACGGAGGACAGCCCGGCCGCCCTGGTGCCGAGCATGTTCTGGTAGAACGCCCAGTCCGGCTCGGTCTCCGCGGCGGAGTGGATCCCGAGGTAACCGCCGCCGTCCTTGAAGTAGCGCTCGAAGGCGGTCTGCTGGGCGGGGTCGAGCACGTCGCCCGTCGTATTGAGGAAGATCACCGCACGGAACCGGCGGAGCTCGGCGTCGGTGAACCGGGGCGCGTCCTCGGTTGCCTCGACGGCGAAGCCGCGCCGCTTGCCGAGCGCGCGGACGGCTTCGACGCCGGCCTCGATCGAGGAACGCCGTTCCCCGGCGGTCTTGGTGAACACCAGCACCCTGAACGTGGGCCGGCCGGCGGCGGTCGGCTCAGCCTGCGTTGGGGGCGCCTGCGTGGTGGGTGCGGGCGTTGGGGGTGCGGGCGTTGGGGGTGCGGGCGCGGCGTCGGCCGCGGCCGGCACGAGCACTCCGGCTCCCGCCAGCGCGATCGCGCAGACGAAGTGAATCAGCGTACGCACGGGGGCCTCCCGGCGAGATCACAAGGGATAGGGGCCGCTAGCCGCGCAGGCTGCTGAGGAAGTCGAAGCTGCGCTGCGCGGTGCTGAACGAACCCGCCGGGTTCGTGGCGGGGCTGGGGGCGTCGTCGCGTTCCACGAGGTAGTTGTGCCGTCCCCGGTGCCGGCCGCCGGCGGACCGTTGCAGCGCACTAATGAACCGCTGGTAGTCGATGTCGCCGTCGCCCACATCGGTCATCCGGAAGCCGTCGCGGACGGTCGGGTCGAAATCGCCGTCCTTGACGTGGAACAGCGGGTAGCGTTCCGGCGCGGCCAGCACGAAGTCGAGCGGCTCGAACGGCTCCGGGATCGGCGGTCCTGAGGGGTTGTTCGGGTCGGGGCGCGAGCTGAACCGGAACTGGCCGGAGAAGGCCCAGAAGATGTCCATCTCAAGGGCGACCAGCTCCGGGTCGGTCTCCGCGAGCAGCACGTCGTACAGCCGGACGCTCGGCTGGTCGGTGGCGAAGCCGAACTCTTCCGCATGGTTGTGCTGGTAGAACTTCATGCCGCGCTGCGCCGCGGCGGCGCCGAAGGCGTTGAACTCCGCACAGGCCCGCTTCCAGGCGTCGACGGTGTTGCCGTACCTGGCCGGCGAGCTGGCGGTGCCGATGTAGGGCAGGTCGAGCGCCGCTGCGTCGTCGAGCACCTGGTCGAGCTTGGTCGCGAACGTGTACGCGTTGGGGTCGGACGAGAAGTAGCCGACGTGGCTGCCGATTCCCCGCAGCCCGTTGTCGTCGAGCAGCCGCTTGATCTGGGGGATGGTGATCGCGCCCACCGAGCCCTGCGTGTAGCCGGCGAACTCGACCTCCGCGTAACCGTCGCGGACGAGCTCTTCGAACACGGCGGCGAAGCCCAGCGACGCCACCTTGTCCCGGATGGTGAACAGCTGGATCCCGAGGCGGCCCGGCGGGATGAGCCGGCCCCTCCTGCCGCCGCCGCTCGTCGCGGTGTCACTTGTCGCGGCGTCGCTCGCCGCCGCGGGCGCACCGAACGCGCCGAGCAGCGCCGTCGCCGCCGTGCCGCCGGCGACGCCGATGAAGCCGCGGCGATTGAGGTTCAGTTTGCGTTCGCGTCGCATGTGTCTTCCTCCGTGCTTTTGGTGGCCTCGCTGACGTGCGGTACCTGATGAGTCGGATGCCGTTCGATGAAGGGGCGGGGACGGCGAAGCCGCCGGATGCGGGCGCGCGTGGTGCGTTGACGCGCGCCCACACCCGGCGAGCCGCCGCGGGGGGCGTCGCTCAGTTCGCTGGGGCGTTCAGGTTTCTGACCCGCACGTTGCGGAACTCGGTGAGGTCGCTGTTGCCATGGTTTTGCAGTCCGATGAAGCCGCTCAGGAACTGCCGCAGATCGGTGGGCGGGTCCCCGGCGCGCGATGAGGTCTTGCCCGGGGTGTTGTCGAACTCGTTGATCACCACACCGTTCCTGATGATCGTGTAGTGCTGCCCGGTCACCCGGACCTCGTAGTCGTTCCACACGCCGGGCCGGGTCGGCCTGGCCTGGTCCAGGTTCAGCGACTGGAAGTTGTAGACGGAACCGGTCTTTTGCGGCTCACCCGTCGGGCCGTCGTAGATCTGGATCTCCTGCCCGCAGAAGATCGCCACCCAGGCCTGTTGCGTCCGCGCGGCGCCGACCGTCCCGCAGCTTCCCGGCGGGCGCTGGTCGAGTGGGATCCGCGGGTCGGGGAAGCGGACGAACACGCCGCTGTTGCTGAAGCCGCCGTCCGTGCGCGCGTCGCGGAACTGCAGCCGCAGCGAGAAGTCACCGAACTGCTTGTCCGCGTACCACAGCATGCCGAGGCCGCCGACGCTGCGGATCGACCCGTCGTCTTGCAACGTGAACGAGCCGCCCGGCGCCTGCTCCCACTTCGCCAGGCTGTCCCGCGTGCCGTCGAAGATGGGCTGGTACGCGTCCGGGCCCTGCGGCGCGCCCACGCCGGAGCGGGTCGCGGTGACGGCGAGCAGCGCCAGCGCGGCACCGCTGATCAGACCACGCCGGCGCAGCGTGGTCGTCACCGCGTTGACGTGACGCTGGAAGGCGCCCTCGCTGCTCCAGGCGCTTTCGTCGTCGATCGCGTCGTTGATCGTGCAGCCGCCGCCGACATCCACGTTGTCCACCTTGCTGTCGGTGTCCAGCATCACCACGGTCGGGCGGGCGTCCGGCGCCGGGCAGCCGACCTGGACCGTGGTCTTCGCGGTCGCCTTCGTGCCGTCCGCGAACGTCACGGTCAGCGTGGCGGTGAAGTCGCCGCCGGTCGCGTAGTAGTGCGTCGGGTTCGCCTCGCGGGAGACCGGGCTGCCGTCGCCGAAGTCCCAGCGGAAGGCCACGCCGCCGGACCGGCCCGCGGAGAAGGCCATCTTCATCGGGGTGTGCTGCGCGGTGGTGGTGACCGTCGGCGCGGGCGCCGGGGTCGGCTGCCCGCCCTTGTACGTCACCCGGTACAGCGCCGACCTGGCCGTCGCGTTGAAGAACCCGGTGCCGTAGTCGAGGACATACAGCGCGCCGTCCGGACCGAACTTCCAGTCCATGAGGTTGCCGACCGAGCTGATCGGGACGATCTGCCGCAGGTCGTCCGCGTGCACGGGCGCACCGCCGCTGGGCGCCGTCTTCGGGTCCATCGTCACCGCGACCCGGACGTTCGGCCGCGTCTCGTCGCCGATGAACCACTTGCCGTCCCAGTACTCCGGCCACTTCGTCGTGCTGTCGCTCTTGCCGTCGAACCGGTACATCGGGCCCGGCATGATGGCCTGTCCGCCGCCGGCGGGGAAGAACGGCTGGGTGAGCGTCTGGCGCGCCAGGTCGTAGATCGGGATGTTGTCGGGGCCGCGCTCGAAGACCGGGCCGCCACCCTGCGGGGAGTACCAGATGTTGTTCTTCTGGACCGGCGGCAGGTCGACGAGGCCGGTGTTGCGCGGCGACTCGTTCCTCGGGTGGTCGCAGTCGTACCAGCCGAGCGGCTTGGTGATGTCGGGCAGGTTGCGGTCGCGGAACGGCTGATTGTCGGCCATGCAGTACGGCCAGCCGCGGTTGCCCGCCTTGGTGATGACGGCCGCCGTCTCGTACTTCGCCGGGCCCCAGGCCAGGTCCGGGCGGTTCGCGTCCGGGCCGACCCAGCCGGCCAGCAGCCAGTTGGTCTTCGGGTCGACCGCGAGCCTGGTGGGGTTGCGGACGCCCATCACGTAGATCTCCGGCAGCGTCTTGCCGCCACCCTGCTCACGGCCGGTGAACAGGTTGCCGCGTGGGATCGTGTAGGTCCCGTCCGGCCGCGGGCGGATCCGCAGGATCTTGCCGTTGTAGTCGTTGGTGCTGCCGGCCGTCCGCCGGGCGTCCTGCTGAGAGAACCCGCCGAACTCGGGCACCGGGTTGTTGCCCGAGTACCCCGACGGCGCCGGCGCGCAGCCGTCGCACTGGGATGAGTTGCTGTCGCCCGTTGAGACGTACAGATTGCCGGCCTTGTCGAAGGCCATGCCGCCGCCGACGTGGCAGCACCGGTCGATCTGGCTGTCCCAGCGCAACAGCACCTTCTCCGAGGCCAGGTCGAGTTTCTCGGCGGCCTCGTCATAGGTGAACCGCGAGATCGTGCGCTTGCCGACGTGCCTCACCCTGTCGATCGACGAGTGCGGCATGTAGAACAGGTAGATCCAGTGGTTCTGCTCGAACTTCGGGTCGAGCGTGATGCCGACGAGCCCTTCTTCGGTCTTGTTGAGCTCGGGGCCGCCGCCCTTGTTGCCGAAGACCTCCAGGTTCGCGATCTGCGTCGACTCCCCGGTCTCCGGGTCCCAGACATGGATGGTGCCGAAGCCCTTGCCGATGTTCGGGTTGTTCCAGTCGCTGATCGGCGTGGGCCCGCCCGTCATCGGGCCGCCCCTGCCGATGTAGAAGACGCGGCCGTCCGGGGCGATCGAAAGACCGTGCGGCTCGCCGATCTGGTCGAGTTGGCCGGTCTGGTTTGGCGGGGTGAGGCGGGTCGTCTCGTAGTTGGCCGCGATCGTCGCCTGGCAGTCGCCGCGGACCATGCCGGACGTCCACTGGATGGCGCCGAGCAGGTGCCGCTGGAATAGCGGCTCGGCGTAGCCGGCCGGCGCGCCGCCCATGCCGGTGTAGAACGAGCGGCCGCCGTCGAAGTCACGGCACCACGAGATCGGGTGATACACGCCGTTGGCGCCGGGGCCGGGCGCGAAGCTCCGCTCCCGGACGGAGGCGACGGTGTGCACGGTGCCGACGGGATTGGGGCTCCAGTTCAGCCACACGTCCGTACGCGTCCACTCCAGCGGCAGCCGCTTCGTGGCGGGATGGACCCTGTCGCCCACCTCGACGACCGCGCGCTGCGGCGCGGTGGGGCTGGTGGCCGGTCGGCTGCCGATCAGGCCGGTGAACCAGTCGGAGGCCGGCTGGGCCCGGGCCGCGTCGTGGACGCCGAGGAATCCGCCGCCGGCCTGGACGTAGGCCTTGAACGCCGCCTCCTGGTCGGCGTTCAGCAGGTTGCCCGCGGTCGAGAGGAACACCACGGCGCGGTACTTCGCCAGGTTCTCCGCGGTGAACGCGGCGGCTTCGGCGGTCGCGTCGACGCCGAAGTCGTGTTCCCGGCCGAGGCGTTCGATCGCGGCGACCGCCGCGTCGTCCCCGGCGCCGTGGAAGACGAGCACCTTGCTCGGGAGCGTGGTCCCGGCCGGCGCGGGGGCGGCCGGGACGGGGGCGGCGGGGACCGCCGCAGGGGATGGCGCGGACGCGGCGGCGGGGTTCGCCGGCGTGGCCGCGACACCGGTGACCGCGAGGAGCGCGGCCAACAGGATGATCAAGAGATGGCCCGCACGCCGGAACCGCGTGGCGGGGACGAAAAGACCGAGGGTCGCTCGACTGGGTCCCATCTGTCCTCCTGTCGCTGGGACAGTGCGGCAGCCCCCGGTGCCTTGCGTTCGATCCGAACCATCCGTCCGTGACTTTGTCCTGTCAAGAGGCGTAAGTTGGCCGGATTGTGCCGTAAGAACACTGACTTAGATGCGTTTAGCCGCACATGAATGGGCATAGTCCGGTGAAACCATGCAGCCAAGACGCTCCTCGGGGGCGCGGAGGACCGGCCCCCGAGCAGGAGGGCGAACAAAGTAGCGCCACTTACGCCGAAATCCTGCGAAAGATAACTTGATGTAGGCAAGGGGGCGCCTTAGTGTGTCGGCCATGTCGACATCTTCGGGGGACCAGCGACCGGCGGCGGGGTCGGCGGGACATGTCCTGACCCTGATCAGCGCCGGATCCGCGACCACACGCGCCGATCTCGCGCGGGTGACCGGGATGGCCAGGTCGACGATCTCGCAGCGCGTTGACGCCCTCGTCGCGCACGGGCTGATCCGCGAAGTCGACGAGAGCGAGTCGACCGGCGGCCGTCCGCCGCGGCAGCTGCGGCTGCGCACCGAGGACAACATGGTGATGGGCGTCGACCTCGGCGCGACCCACTGCCGGCTGGCCCTGCTTGACATCAGCGGGCGCGTGCTCGCCGCGCGGGAAGACTCCCTGCTCATCGACGCGGGCCCAGAGGAGGTGCTGTCTCACGTCGACCGGCGCATGCACGACCTGCTCGACGACGCGGGCAGACCACTCGGCGCGCTGCGGGCGATCGGCATGGGCGTGCCAGGCCCCCGGCCGGCCAAACAATCCGCCGATCATGCCGGGCTGGAACGAGTATCCGATCCCCGAGTTCTTCACCGAGCGCTACGGCATCAGCGTGCTGGTGGACAACGACGTCAACGTGATGGCCCTCGGCGAGCAGCGCCGCGCCTTCCCCGACACGCGGTACTTGATGTTCGTCAAGATCGGCACCGGCATCGGGTGCGGCATCATCGCCGACGGCGACCTGCATCGCGGCGCGCAGGGCTGCGCCGGCGACATCGGCCACATCAGGGTGAGCGGGCACGAGGAGGCCGGTTGCCGGTGCGGCAACAGCGCCTGCCTCGAGGCGGTGGCCGGCGGCGCCGCGCTCGCCCGGCGGCTGACCGATCTCGGCTTCGAGGTCAGCAGCGGGTCGGGGGTCGTCGAGCTGGTGATGTCGGGCAACATCCAGGCGCTGCGCCTGGTCCGCGAGGCCGGCCGGGTGGTGGGAGAGGTCCTCGCCGGGCTGGTCAACTTCTTCAACCCCGAGGTCATCGTCATCGGCGGCGTGCTGTCGGCCGTCCACGACCACCTGGTCGCCGGGGTCCGTGAGGTGATCTACCGCAGGTCCCTGCCGCTGGCCACCCACCACCTCGAGATCGTTCCCAGCCGGACCGGCGCCGACGCCGCCGCACTCGGCGCCGGGATCCTCGCGATCGAGCATTTCCTTTCGCCCGGCCACATCGACCAGGTCCTCGCCGGAGCCGCCCGGCCGGCCCCGCCGCTGCGCGCGGCTCCTTGATCGTTCTCATCAAAAGAGGTGCCCATGAGCAACCCCGCCGCCCCACTGCTCGAGATGCGGGGAATCGTGAAGGAATTCCCCGGCGTACGGGCGCTGGACGGCGTCGACCTCGAGGTGCGGGCAGGGGAGGTCCACTGCCTGCTGGGGCAAAACGGCGCGGGCAAGTCAACGTTGATCAAGGTGCTGTCCGGTGCGCATCAACCCGACTCCGGTCAGGTGCTGTGGCTGGGCGAAGAGGTGCGGCTGGCCAACCCCACCGCGGCCATGCGGCTCGGGATCGCCACCATCTACCAGGAGCTCGACCTCGTCGACGGGCTCACCGTGGCGGAGAACATCTTCCTCGGGCACGAGAACGCGCGTCTCGGCTTCTCCCGGCGCGCGGAGATGAACCGCGCCGCCCGCGAGCTGCTGGGCCGGCTCGGCCATGGTGAGATCCCGCCGACGAGGGAGGTGGGCCGGCTGCCCGCCGCCGGCAAGCAGGTGGTCAGCATGGCCCGCGCGCTGTCGCACGACACGCGCCTGATCATCATGGACGAGCCGTCGGCCGCGCTGGCCCATGACGAGGTGGACAACCTCTTCCGGATCATCCGCGAGCTCGCGGCGGCCGGCGTCGCCGTCATCTACATCTCGCACCGGCTGGCCGAGATCCGTGAGATCGGCGACCGGGTGACGGTGCTCAAGGACGGCCGCGCCGTCGCCGTGGGGCTGCCGGCCAAGCACACGCAGACCGCGGAGATCGTGGCGCTGATGACCGGGCGCACCGTGGAATACAGCTTCCCCCCGCGCCGCGGCGGCGCGGCGGGGGCGGGGGCGGGCGGCCCCGCCGCCGAGGTGCTTCGGGTCGCCGGGCTCACCCTCGCCGGCACCTTCTACGACGTGTCCTTCGCCGTGCACGCGGGCGAGATCCTCGGGCTGGCCGGCCTGGTCGGCTCCGGCCGGTCCGAGATCCTGGAAACGATCTACGGCGCGCGCCGTGCCTCCGCGGGGCGGGTGCTGCTCGACGGCCGTCCGCTCCGGCCCGGGGATACGAGCGTGGCCGTACGGCGCGGCATGGGACTGGCCCCGGAAGAGCGCAAGAGCCAGGCGCTGCTGCTTGACGAGTCGGTCGCCAGCAACATCAGCGTGGCCAGCATGCGCCGCTACGCGTCCTTCGGCTGGCTGGACCGGCGGCGCGAGCTGGCCGACGTGGCCGCGCAGGTGCGGGCGCTCGACATCAGGCCGGCCGACCCGCGGCGGCCGGTGAAGACCCTGTCCGGCGGCAACCAGCAAAAGACGGTGCTGGCGCGCTGGCTGGTCAGCGGGCGCCGCCAGGGCGACGGGGAGACAGGCCCGGCCGCCCCATTGCTTCCGCCGCGGGGCGCGCTCAAGGTGTTGCTGCTCGACGAGCCCACCCGGGGGGTCGATGTCGGCGCGCGGGCCGAACTGTACGCGCTCATCCGCGCGCTCGCCGACCAGGGCATCGCCGTCCTCCTGGTGTCGAGCGAGGTCCCCGAGGTGCTCGGACTCGCCGACCGGGTCCTGGTGATCCGCGAAGGCCACGTCATCCACGAGGCGGACGCGGCCGAGCTGGCCGAACGCGACGTGCTGAACATGATCATGGAAGGGAGCGCCCTTTAATGGACGCGCCTACGTCCCAAGACACCGCGCCGCGCACCAAGCAGCAAGGAGACCGGCCGTACACCAGGTCGATGATGATGCTGGGGCGCCTCGGCGAGGCGCGGCACGTAGGACTGGTGCTCGCCCTCGTCATCCTGGCGGTCATCGGCGTGGTCACCCAGCCCGACAACTTCGCCACCTCATCCAACGTCGTCAGCATCCTCGCGCTCGCCTCCACCATCGGCGTCATCACGGTCGGGGCGACGTTCGTGATCATCGGCGGTGGCATCGACCTGTCCGTCGGCGCGGTGATGGCGCTGGCCTCGGTGTGGGCCACCACGCTTGCGACGCAGTCCTACGGCCCGTACGTCATGGCCCTGTGCGCGATCCTCGTGGGCACCGGGGCGGGTCTCGTCAACGGAATCCTGATCGCCTACGGCCGCCTGGTGCCGTTCATCGCCACCCTGGCCATGCTGGTCGCCGCCCGTGGTCTGGCGCAGCGGATGTCGGATCGCAGGACCCAGTTGCTCCAGCCGGAAAACAACGCGATCGAGTCGCTGTCCACCACCCGCGTCCTCGGCCTTCCCCTCGTGGTGTTCATCTTCGCCGCGGTCGCGTTGATCGGCTGGCTGGTACTCAACCGCACGACGTTCGGCCGCCGCACGTTCGCGGTCGGCGGCAACCCGGAGGCGGCGCGGCTGGCCGGCATCAACGTGCGGCGGCATACGCTCCTCCTTTACGCCCTGTCCGGGCTGTGCTGCGGAATCGCGGCGATCATCATCATGGCCAGGACGACGACCGGCTCGAGCACCCACGGCGACCTGTACGAGCTCGACGCGATCGCCGCGGTCATCATCGGCGGCACGCTGCTGACCGGCGGCCGGGGCACGCTCGTCGGCTCGATCCTGGGCCTGCTGGTCTTCACCATGATCACGAACCTGTTCATCCTCAACGGCCTGGACACGAGCGACCAGCTCATCGCCAAGGGCGTGATCATCGTCATCGCGGTGCTGCTGCAGCGGCGCGGGCTGCGCAGTCCTACCTGACGCCCTACCTGACCTCGACCTCGACCCCGACCCTTGACCCCCTGAACCCCTGACCCCTGACCCCTGATCTTGACCGACCTCCGAGCAACCTCCCTACCAACCCCACAGGAGAGTCACCATGGCAGAGCACAGCAGTCTCGATCGGCGGGGATTCGTGTTCGCCGGCGCCGTGCTCGGTGCCGGCACGCTCGCCGCCTGCACCAGCAACGAGCCCGAGAACGACAACTCGTCGAGCCAGCAGCAAAACGTGTCCACTGGGGGGGACAACGACCGGCCCGGCAGGCGCGTCACCATCGGTTTCTCGGCCCCCGCCGCCGACCACGGCTGGATCGCGGCGATCGCCAAGAACGCCCAGGCGCAGGCCAGGAGATACTCCGACGTCACCTTCAGGCCGGTCGAGCCGACCAACGACATCAACCAGCAGATCTCCGCGGTGGAGTCGTTGATCTCGCAGAAGGTCAACGTGCTCGTTTTGCTGCCGAACGACGGCGAGCAGCTCAACCAGGTCGCGCGCAAGGCCACCGACGCCGGGATCCCGGTGGTGAACCTCGACCGGATCTTCCCCGACAAGCTGGCGTACCGGACCTGGATCGGCGGCGACAATTATGGGATGGGTGTCGCGGCCGGGCACTACGTCGGCACCAGACTTCGGCAGAAGGGCGTCGCCAATCCGGTCATCGTGGAAATTCAGGGCATCGCCACGCTGCCGCTGACCCAGGACCGGTCGAAGGGTTTCGCCGACGCGCTCAAGACGTACGGCTTCAGCGTCACCGCCAAGCAGGACGCCAAGTTCACGGTCGAGACGGGCAACCAGGTCGCGAGCAACCTGCTCCAGGCGCACAAGAAGATCGACGCGCTCTGGAACCACGATGACGACCAGGGCGTGGGCGTGCTGGCCGCGATCAAGCAGGCCGGCCGCAGGGAGTTCTTCATGGTCGGCGGCGCCGGCTCGGCCAACGCGATGCGCGAGATCAAGTCGGGCAACAGCGTGCTCGAGGCGACGGTCACCTACAGCCCCACCATGGCCTCGTCCGCGGTCAGGATCGCGCGGTTGATCGCACAGGGCAAGGGCATGAGTGACCTCGTGGAGCAGGGCGTGCCACAGTCGATCACGCTCGCCTCCGAGACGATCTCCAGGCAGAACGTCGACCGATACCTGCCGCTCGGGTTCGAGTCCTGATCCGCGGGGGGCAAGCACCCCCGCGCGCCCCAACCTTGTCGCCGGGCATGGCGTTGACAATGATGAGGTAGTTGATGACGAACCCGCACACACCCGCGGACACCCGCACACTCGGTGTCGGGCTGGTGGGCTACGCCTTCATGGGACGGGCCCACTCCCAGGCCTGGCGGTCCGTCGGCGCGTTCTTCGATCCGCCGTACGCCCCCCGGATGACCGCGCTCGTCGGCCGGTCGCGCGACACGGTGGCCGCCGCCGCCCGGCAGCTGGGCTGGGCGTCGTTCGAGACCGACTGGAAGGCGTTGCTGCGCAGGGACGACGTCCAGGTGATCGACATCTGCACGCCGGGTGACTCGCACGCCGAGATCGCGATCGCCGCGCTCGACGCGGGCAAACACGTCCTGTGCGAAAAGCCGCTGGCCAACACCGTGGCCGAGGCCGAGGCGATGACGTCGGCCGCGGAGCGCGCCAAGGCCCGGGGGATCCGCTCGATGGTGGGTTTCAACTACCGCCGGGTGCCCGCCGTCGCACTGGCTCGCGAGTTCGTCGCCGCCGGGCGGATCGGCGCCATCCGGCACATCCGCGCGCAGTATCTGCAGGACTGGATCGTCGACCCGGACTTTCCGCTGGTCTGGCGGCTGGAAAAGGAGAAGGCCGGGTCGGGCGCGCTCGGCGACATCGGCGCGCACATCATCGACACGGCCCAGTTCATCACCGGCGACCCGCTGGTCGGGGTGACCGCGATCACGGAGACGTTCGTCAAGGAACGTCCCGTCGCGGCGGCCTCGGCCGGCCTCGGCGCGTCCGGCGGCGCGGGCACCGGCGAGGTGACCGTTGACGACGCGGCCCTTTTCCTCGGCCGCACCGCCGGCGGCGCGCTCGCCTCGTTCGAGGCCACCCGGTTCGCGACGGGGCGCAAGAACGCGCTGCGCATTGAGGTGAACG
>CALAED010000058.1 GCA_937891035.1 uncultured Thermomonosporaceae bacterium
CGGGCGCCGTCGATGGATACTTTGCCGTCGCGGACGTCCCGGGCCACCGCGGCGGGGTCGCGGTCGAGCGGGTCGCCCCAGCCGCCGCCTCCGGTGGTGCGGATGCGGATGACCTCGCCGGCGCGAACCGGCGCGGCGTCGGTGAGCCCGTCCATCTCGCGCTCGCCGGGTCCGCCCGGGTCGATGGTGACGCGGAACGGACGGCCCGCCGCGCCCCCGTTCACGCCCCAGCACGACAGGATCGAGCGGTCGGCGATGGACATGAAGTGCGCGTCGCGCAGCATGCGGATGTGCTTTTCGTACCCGAGCCCGCCCCGGTGTTCGCCGGGGCCGCCCGAGTCGACGGCGAGGCCCAGGCGCTCGACGATGAACGGCCAGCGGGCCTCGGCGAACTCGGCCGGGATGTTGCGTGAGTCGGGCACGACGTGGATCGTGTCCTCGCCGTCGGCGTAGTATCGGCCGCCGGAGCCGCCGCCGAGCACCTCGCGCATGAGGTACGGGGTTCCGGTGGCGTCCGTGCCGTACACGCCGGTGTAGCGGATCGTCTCCTGATCGGCGGGCATCCGGCCGCCGGTCGCCTTCGCCAGCACGCCGGCGAGGACCCCCAGCAGACGCAAGATGACGAACGTACGCGCGTTCGTCGGGGCCGGGGAGATCGGGGTGAGCAGGGTCCCGGGCGGCGGGAACCGCATCTCGATCAGCGGCACCACGCCCTCGTTGACGTCGAGCTCGGCCATCCGCTCCGGGGTGTCGGCCAGGTTGCGCAGGATCGGGGCCAGCCACTTTTTGAGGAAGACGCCGTCCGCGTAGTTGCCCGCGTGGTTGATCGGTCCCTTGGCCTGCGGCGACGTGCCGGCGAAGTCAATAATGATCTTGTCGTCGGTCTTGGTGAGGGTGATGCGCTGGGCGTGCAGCCGCGGTGGATCGACGCCGTCGTGCTCGGCGTAGTCCTCCCACACGAACGTGCCCTCGGGGATCTTGGCGAGGATCTCGCGGCGGAACGTCTCCGTGGTCTTGTCGATGATCGCGTCGAAGCAGTCCTCTACCGTCCCCCTGCCGTACCGCGCGAACAGTTCGCCGAGCCGCCGCGCGCCCATGAGGCAGGCGGCGCACTCGGCGTCGAGATCGCCGGCCAGCGAGTCGGGCATCCGCGAGTTGCGGGTCATGATGCGCAGCGCGGCCTCGTTCGGAACCCCCCGGTCCCACAGTTTGATCGGCGGGACCATCAGCCCTTCCTCGAAGGCGCTGCGGGCGTGTGAGGGCATCGACCCGGGCACCGCGCCGCCGATGTCGTCGTGATGTCCGAAGGCCTGCACGAACGCCACGACCTCGCCGTCGCCGTCGTCCCCGCCCACCCCAGCGCCCACGCCCGCGCCCGTACGGCCCGCGGCGCCGGCGAAGACCGGGACGGTCACGCACAGGTCGGGCAGGTGCCCGATGCCGCCCTCGGACAGGTAGACGTCGTTGTGGAAGTACACGTCGCCGGGCCGCATCGTCTCGAGCGGAAAATCACGGACGATCGGATGGACGAGCGCGGAGTACGAGCGGCCCGTGAGCTTGCGCAGTCGCCGGTCATGGATGCCGGCCCGGAAGTCGTGCGCGTCCCGGATCATCGGGGAACGGGCGGTGCGCGCGATCGCGGTCTCGACCTCCTGTTCCACCGAGGCCAGCGTCCCTTCGACGATCTCCAGGACGATCGGGTCGACCTTCATGGCGCCGTCCCCGGCTTCGTGATGACGAGGTTGCCACGCGCGTCAACGCGCGCGCGAAAGCCCGGATGCAGCGGCAGGGTTGAGCCGTACTCCTCGATCACCGCCGGGCCGTCGATCATGTCATCGCGGTAGAGGTCGGCGCGCCGGTAGATCGGGCACCGCCTCCGGCCGGCCGCCCGGTCGCCGCCGCCGCCGGGGGGCGCCGCGGCGATGTCTTCGTCGTAGTAAACCTCGCGGTGCGCCGCCGGACGCGGCGCCGGCTGCTCCGTCGCCGGACGGCGGGGTCGGCCCGTGAGCCGGGGCCGCTCGATGGGCCCGATGCCGCTCACCCGAAGGTTGACCCACTCCGCCGGATGCCGGTCGCCGTCGTCGCGGTAGCAGTAGCCGTACAGCCGCTCATGCGCATCGTGGAAGCGGCGTACGACCTCGGCGCGGAAGTCATCGTCGACCGGGCCGCCGGGCGCGGGCACGGTGACCTCGAAGGCCTGCCCGGAGTAGCGCAGGTCGGCCGATCGGACATAACGGTGCCGCTCCCGCGGGAAGCCTTCGCGGTCGAGCGCCTCGGCGGCGCGCCGCTCCAGGCGGGCATAGATCTCGCCGACCGCCGGGAGGCCGGCGTCGCGGGCCACGTACGTCTGCACGTAGTCGTTCTTGACGTCGACGGTGAGCAGCCCGAACGCGGACAGGTTCCCCGGGTTCGGCGGGACCACGACGGACGGGACGCCGAGGATGTCGATGAGCCGGCAGGCCGGCAGCGGGCCGGACCCGCCGAAGGCCACCAGCGGAAAGTCTCGGACGTCCAGGCCGCGCCGCACCGTGATCTGCCTGATCGCGTTGGCCTGGTTGAAACCGCTGATCTCCAGGATGCCGGTGGCGGTGCGCTCCGGCGTGAGGCCGAGCTTGCCGGCGAGCGCCTCCACGCCCGCCCTCGCTGCGGCGACGTCGAGCGGGATCTCCCCGTCCAGCAGCGCCGGCGGCACCCGGCCGAGGAACACGTGCGCGTCGGTGACGGTCACCTCGGTGCCGCCCCGCCCGTAGCACAGCGGTCCGGGGTCGGCGCCGGCCGAGCGCGGGCCGACCTTGAGCGTGCCCTCGGGCGAGATCCGGGCGACCGAGCCGCCGCCGGCCCCGACCGTGACGATGTCGATCATCGGGATCTTCGAGGGATGGCGGCCGACCGAGCCCTCGGTTGTCAGCGTGGGCGCGCCGGCCAGCACCACGGCCACGTCGGTGGAGGTGCCGCCGCCGTCCAGGGTGATCGCCGAGTCGGTCCCGGCGGTACGGGCGATGAGCGCCGCGCCCAGGGCGCCGGCGGCCGGGCCCGACAGTACGGTGGTGATCGGCTGGTGCACGACCTCGGCCGCCGACAGCACTCCCCCGTTGCTCTTCATGACATAAAACGGCGCGTCCCCAATGCCGGCCAGCCGGTCGGCGATCTGTGCGATGTAGCGGGCGATCGTCGGCTTGACCGCGGCGTCGACGAGAGTCGTCACGGCCCGCTCGTACTCGCGATACTCCGGCAGCACCTCGCACGAAAGCGACACGACGGCGGCCGGGTGCTCGCGCGCCAGCACCTCGCGCATCCGCAGCTCGTGCGCCGGGTTGGCGTAGGAGTGCAGGAAGCACACGCCGATGGTGTCGATGCCCTGGTCCTTGAACCAGCGCGCCGCCCGGACCGCCCCGGCATCGTCGAACGGCCGGATCTCGGCGCCGCGGTGGTCGAGCCGGCCGCCGACCGTCGTGACCCGGTGAGCCGGGACGATGCGCGGCGGCTTCACCCAAAAGTAGGAGTTGCCGTAACCGTCCGGCACGCTTTGCCGGGCGATCTCGAGGATGAACTCGAAGCCTTCGGTGGTGATCAGCCCCAGGCCGTCGATCCTGTCTTCGAGCAGTTGGTTGGTGGCCACCGTGGTGCCGTGCGAGATCGCCGCGAGGTCGCCGCCGGCCGCGTCGAGCAGGTCGAGGGCCTTGCGGACGGCGGTCATGAAGCCGGCGGCCGGGTCGGCCGGGGTCGACGGGGTCTTGGCCGTGACGACCAGCCCCGCGCCCTCATCGATGGCGACGACGTCGGTGAAGGTGCCGCCGGTATCGATGCCGACGCGTACGCGTACGCGTACGCGCCCGGCCGCGGCGCCGGCACCCGAAGGAAGACCTTCCGCCGAAGCGCCGCCGGCCACCGGACCGTCCGCGGCAAAGTTCATGGTTGCTAGATCTACCGGACCGCCCCGACAGGGAAACTGTCGAGATCTGCCAAGGGCAGGCTAGCGCCTTTGGCCGGTCGCGCTCCTCCCCCGCCGTTCCACTGGCCGGGCATCGTCTGGGGCGCTCGGGCGGCGCTCAGGGCAACGGGTCGGCGGTCGCGGAGAGGTTGCGCTCGACCTCGCGCAGCGCCGCGCTGAAGACGTCGGTGGGTTGTGCGCCGGCCACCGCCCACGCGTTCTCGAAGAGGAAGAACGGCACGCCGGTGATACCCAGCGCCCGCGCCTGCTCGAGGTCTCGCGCGACCTCGGCGGCGCCCTCGTCCGAGGCCAGCAGGGCGCGGACCTGATCGGCGGCCAGGCCGGACTCGGCGGCGAGCGTGGTGAGCGTCTCGGCGTCGCCGATGTCGCGTCCCTCCGCGTGGTAGGCCCGGAACAATCTGTCAACCAACGCGTCTTGGCCGCCGTTCCGCCCGGCCCACCAGACCAGGCGATGGGCATCGCGGGTGTTGGCGCGCAGTGCCCGTTCCGGCTCGTACGGCAGACCCGCCGCCATGGTGAGTTCGCGCATTCGCTCGTGCATCGCCGCCACCCGGGCGGGACCGCCGAACTTGGCGGCCAGCCGTTCCGTCGCCGATTCGGGGGTGGCGGGGGCGGCCGGATCGAGCTGGAAGGGGCGCCACATCACATCGACCGGTCCGTCGAAACCGGCCATGGCCTCTTTGAAGCGGGTACGGCCGAGGTAGCACCAGGGGCAGATGATGTCCGAGAAGATGTCAACCCTCACGATCGGTGAACCACCCCGGATGCCCGCTTCATTCCTGGGATCAGGTCGACAGTTTTATTTCGATCGGCCCGAAATGGAGCGCGGTCAGGTCGGACGGCGGCGGGCGAGCAGGTGCCCGAGAGCGACCCCGGCCAGGGCGACGATGCCGCCCGCGCCGAAGGCCGCCGCCATGGCCAAAGCGTCCGGCGCGGATCGCGGCGGCCGGGGCGGCGCCGTGTAGACGGTCCCCGGCCGCTCCGGAGCGGCGGCCCCACCTGGCGCCGAGGCAGGTGCGGGAGCGGACGGCGGCCCTCCGGCGGCGGACTCGGATGGGGCGGCGCCGGGCGGCACCGGCTGAGCGACACCGGCCGGCTCGGTCCGGGCGGCGCCGACCGGCTCGGCCAGCAGGCGATCCACGGCGGTGAAGAACTCCGCCGCGGTCCGCCTGGCCGCCGCGCCGATCATGCGCTGGCCCACACCGCCGATCATGCCGCCGACGATCGTGTCGGCGTCGTAGGTGACCGTGGTGGCGTCGCCGGCCTCGGACAACCGGATCATGACGGTGGCGTCGACGGTCCCGGGGACCCCCTGTCCCTGCGCGCGCAGCACGAACGAGCGCGGCGGGTCCGGCTCGCGCAGCGCAACCCGGCCGACGTAGGTGCCCCTGATCGACGCGACCCCGGCGGTGATGGTCATGTCATAGGTGTCATCGTCAACGGTCTCGAGCCGCTCACAGCCCGGAATCGTCCGCACCAGCACGGCGGGATCGCGCAGGGCCGCCCAGACCCGCGCGGCCGGAGCGGTGACGGTCGCGGTGCCGTTGATCTTCATCGAGATCCCCTCGTCTGCTCGGCCGCGTCATGACATGGGCATGACGAGCCATGATCACCGAACCGGCCCGCACAACAGCCTCGCGGCACTAGTGTGCAAAACGCCGGCGGGGCCTTGGTCCCCGTTCCCCGAGCGCTCCGCCGGTCCACCACAACTTCGCGGCCCGCGCGACGACGCGTCTCGGCCCCGCGCGTCCCGGCGCTACGCATCCCGGGCCCCGCGCGTTTCGGCGCCGCTCATACCGGTCTCGCCTCCCCGGCCTCCGCGCCCGAGGACTCCCCCGCGGCCCGTCTGGCCCGCTCGCGCAGGCGGAACAGGTCGTCGGGCGAGATCGGCATCTCCTCGATCCGGATGCCCTCCGCGTCTTCGATCGCCGCGGCGATCACCGCGGAGACGGGGATGACGCCCGCTTCGCCGGCGCCCTTGACGCCGAGCGGGTTCAGCGGCGAGGGGGTCTCCAGGTGCGCCGTCTCGATCGCCGGGATCTCCGTGGCGTACGGCATCAGGAAGTCCATGAACGACGCGTTCAGCAACTGCCCGTGCTCGTCATAGATCAGCCGTTCGTACAACGCGCCGCCGATGCCCTGCGCGACGCCGCCATGGATCTGCCCTTCGACGATGCGCGGGTTGATGAGCCGCCCGCAGTCGTGGACGACGGCGTACCGCAGGACGCGCACCTCCGCGGTGTCGGGATCGGTCTCGACGATGGCGGCGTGCGCTCCCGCCGCGAACGTCGAGCGCACCGGCGAGTAGTACTGCGTGCCCTCAAGCCCCGGCTGCTCCCCCTCCGCCACCGGCGGCTGGTCCGTGGAGCCGCCGACAGCGAACTGGGTGGCGCGGGCCGCCTCCTCATCGAAGGCGTACCGCAGCGGGTTGGACAGCACCGCGACGGTGCGCAGCGGGATCGAGGCCGCCGGGTTGCCCCTGATCCGCACGATTCCGTCCTCGATCTCGAGATCGCGCGGGTCGGCCTCGAGCGCATCGGCCGCGATCCGCAGCGCCTTGTCGCGCAGCGCCCGGCACGCCAGCGCTATCGCGTTACCGCTCAGCACCGCGGCCCGCGACGCGAACGTGCCGACCGCGTAGCGGAAGCGGCGGGTGTCGCCCGTGGTCACCCGTATGTCTTCGATCGGCACGCCCAGCTCGGCGGCCGCGATCTGGGCGAACACGGTCTGGTGTCCCTGTCCCTGGCTGGTCAGGCCGGTGGACACGTGCACCCGCCCGGACGAATCGACCTCGACGTGGCCGCCCTCGTACGGGCCGACGCCGGTGCCTTCGACGTAGCACGCCAGGCCCAGGCCGAGGCGGCGCCCCCGTACGGCCGCCTCGGTCTGGGCCTTGCCGAAGTCGTCCCACCCGATCAGCTCCTTGACCATGCGGAGCAGTTCCGGATAGTCGCCGGAGTCATAGATGAGCGGCCGGCCGTCCTGGAAGGTCAACCCCTGGTCGTAGGGAAAGTCGCCGGGCTGGATGAGGTTCGCCGCCCGCACCAGCGTCCGGTCGCGGCCGAGGTGAACGGCGACGCGGTCCATCGTGCGTTCCATGCAGAACACGCCCTGCGGCCGGCCCGCGCCCCGGTACGGGGTCACCTGCACGGTGTTGGTGTAAAGGCTGGTGAACTCCACCCGGTAGGCGCCCACCTTGTACGGGCCGAGCAGCTGCGTCGATGTGATGATCGGCACGATGATGCCGTACGGGGTGTAGGCGCCGTGATCGTGCAGGAAACGCACGTCGAGGCCGAGGATGCGGCCCTCGTCGTCGAAGCCGACCCGCACGAAGTGCACCTGGCCGCGTTCGTGCGCGCTCGAGGTGAAGTGTTCGCGCCGGTCCTCGGTCCATTTCACCTCGCGGCCGAGCAGCCGCGCCGCCCACGGGACGAGGATCTCCTCCGGCCACGGGTGGACGATCTTTACGCCGAAGCCGCCGCCCACGTCCGGCGCGATCACCTCGACCTTGGCCGGCGGGAGGTCCAGCTTGGCGGCGATGGCCATCCGCACGCTGGTCGAGGTCTGCGTTGAGGAGTACACGCGCAGCGACTCGTCGTCGGCGTCCCACCGCGCGTACACCCCGCGCCCCTCGAGCGGCATGGAGGCGCTGCGCTCGATGGCCAGCCGGAACTCCAGTCGGTGCGGCGCGCGCTCGATCGCCGCCGGCGCGCTCAGCCCGTCAGGACCGGGCACCTCCTGCACCAGGCGCGCCCCGGCGTTGCCGGGAACGTCCTCGTGTACGAGGTGGTCCGCGGCGGCCGCGGCCTCGATGCCGACGACCGGCGGCAGCGGCTCGTAGCCGACAAGAATCCGGTCGGCGGCGTCCTCGGCGAGGTACCTGTCCGTCGCGACCACCATCGCGACCGGCTCGCCCACGTGCCGGACCACGTCGCGGGCCAGCGGATAGCCGGTACGACCGTGAGTGAGCGCCGGATGCGGGATCAGCAGCGGCAGCGGCTCGCCGACGCGCCCGCCGAGGTCGTCCCAGGTGTACACGGCGACGAGGCCCTCGACGTCGAGCGCACCGGCCACGTCGATGTCGACGACGCGTGCGTGCGCGTGCGGGGACCGGACGAACGCGGCGGCCAGCGCCCGGCCGCCGAGATCGTCGAGGAATCGGCCCCGTCCGGTGACCAGGCGCGGATCCTCGCGCCGGGGAATGGGCTCGCCGAACAGCTTCGTCGTCACTCGGCCTCCGCCATCAGCTCGCTCGCCCGGTGAACGGCCTTCACGATGTTCTGATAACCGGTGCAACGGCACAGATTGCCCGAGATGCCGGCCATGACCTCGTCGTCGGTCGGCCGCGGGCGGTCGCGCAACAGCGCGGTGACCGTGCACAAGAAGCCCGGCGTGCAAAAACCGCACTGCAGGGCATGGCACTCGGCGAACGCGCGCTGTACGGGCGACGGCGACCCGCCCGGCGCGGCCAGCCCTTCGACGGTCGTGACCGCGTGGCCGGCGGCGCCGACGGCGAACATCAGGCACGACCGCACCGGCTCGCCGTCGAGCAGGACGGTGCAGCACCCGCAAACGCCGTGTTCGCAGCCCACATGCGTGCCGGTGAGCCCCAGATCGTGCCGGAGAAAGTCGGACAGCAGCCGGCGCGCCGGCACCCGCGCGCCGCGCGGCACGCCGTTCACGGTCATCTCGACGTCGAGCCGTTCCTCAGTCATCGATCACTCCATCGCGGGCGGCCGCCGCGGCGGCGCGGAGGGTGCGTTCGGTGAGGACGCCGATGAGATGGCGGCGATAATCTCCGCCGGCGTGGATGTCGGCCTCGGGTCGCACGGCGCGTTTGGCGTGCTCGGCGGCGGCGGACCAGTCGCAGGAGTCCGGCGGCCGATGGCCGAGCACGTCGGTCAGGTCGAGTACGAATGGGGTGGCGGCGACGCCGAGGCAGCCGATCCGTGCGGCCGCGACGCGCAGGTCGTCGTCGAGGGCGACGACCGCGGCGACGCCGGCAAGACCGTAGTCGCCGTGCCTCCGGGCGGTCTCGGCGAACGCCGTGCCGGCGCGCGGTCCGAGCGCGGGGAAGAACGCGCCCACGGCGAGTTCGCCGGGCCGCAGCGCCGGCTCCAGGGCTCCGGCGAAGAACTCGGCCGCCGGGATGGCGCGCCGCCCGCCCGCCGCGGACGCGACCTCCACGCTGCCGCCGAGCACGGCCAGCACGACGGGAAGTTCGGCGGCCGGGTCGGCGTGCGCCAGGCTCCCCACGACGGTGCCGCGGACCCGGATGACGGGGTGCGCGATGTGCCGCAGCGCCTGGCCGATGAGCGGCTGGACGCGGGCGGCGTCGGTGGCCCGCTCGACCCGCCGCTGCCGGGCGAGCGCGCCGATCCGTACCCCCGTCGCGTCGACGAAGACCGTGTCGAGCGCGCCGATCCGGTTGATGTCGACGATCACCGCCGGCGCGGCCAGCCGCATGTTGAGCAGCGGGATGAGGCTCTGACCGCCCGCCAGCACCTTGGCGTCCGCCCCGTACTCGGCGAGCGCGGCGAGCGCCTCGTCAAGGGTCCGCGGAGCCCGGTAGGCGAACGGCGGCGGCTTCACTGTGTCTCCCGCTTCACTGTGTCTCCCGCGCCAGCCTCGGCGCGCCAAAGGCACGGGCTTCGCTCGGCGCACACAGTCACTCGTCCCTCGCTCCCACGCGCTCCTCACTCCAGTCCGCGCCGCGCGCCTGCGACGCGCTCACAGCCTCCCACGTGGACCTCGGCGCGCCATGGACACAGGCGTCGCTCATTCGGGAGTCTCTGCCTTGCGGTCGTAGCCGATCTCGCCGCCGGTGGCCTCGGCGAGCGGCCTGGTCCGGTTCGCCGCGATCGCTCGCAGCGCGTGGTGGCCGACCAGGACGACGATCGTGCCGAGCGCGATGCCGGACAGCACGAAGTCCTCGGTGATCTCGTGGTCGACCGGGCCGATGGCGAGGATGACGCCGGCGGCGACCGGCGCCATGTTGACCGGGTCGGAAAAGTCGACCCGGTTCTCGATCCAGATCTTCGCGCCGAGCAGGCCGATCATGCCGTACAGGATCACGGTGATGCCGCCGAGCACGCCGCCGGGAGTGGCCGCGACGAGGGCGCCGAATTTGGGCACCAGGCCGAAGCCGATCGCGACGATGGCCGCCACATAGTAGGCCGCGGTGGAATACACCCTGGTCGCGGCCATGACCCCGATGTTCTCCGCGTACGTCGTGGTCGGCGAACCGCCCACCGAGGTGGTGACGGCCGTGCCGATGCCGTCGGCGAAAATCGCCCGGCCGATGACCGGGTCCAGGTCGCTGCGGGTCATCTCGCCGACGGCCTTGACATGGCCGGTGTTCTCCGCGATGAGCGCGATCACGGCGGGCAGCGCGAGCAGGATCGCGGACATCTTGAAGTCGGGCGCGTGAGTGTCGGGGAACCCGAACCAGGGCGCGCTCGAGACGCTGTCGAAACTCACCCGGTCGTGCGTCGTCACCTTCATGGCCGTCGGGTCGAGCGCGGTGATCTGCCCGGCGGCCTTGTCCAGCACCCACGACAGCGCGAAGCCGAAGACCAGGCCGAGCAGGATGGCGATCCGCCCGATGAAGCCGCGGAATGCCACCATCACCACGAAGACGAAGCACATCGTCGCGAGCGCGACCCAATGATCCTGCGGCCAGTAGGTCTCGGCGACCACGAACGCCAGGCCGAAGCCGATGAGCATGACGACCGCGCCGGTCACCACCGGCGGGAAGATCTTGTGGATGACCCGCACGCCGAGGAAGTGGATCGCCACTCCGGCCAGTGCGAGCACCAACCCGGCCACCAAGATCGCGCCGGTCACGGTGGCGCTCGTCCCGCCTGCCGCCCTGATGGCGATCACCGCGCCCACGAACGAGGCGCTGGTGCCCAGGTAACTGGGCACCTTTCCCTGCACGATGAGCAGGAAGACGATGGTCGCGACGCCCGACATCATGACGGCGAGGTTCGGGTCGAGACCCATCACGATCGGGAACACGAAGGTCGCGCCGAACATGGCGACGACGTGCTGGGCGCCGAGGCCGGCCGTGCGCGGCCAGCTCAACCGTTCGCCGGGTTTGACCACCTCGCCCGGTGCTGGACTGCGGCCGTCACCGTGCACCTTCCAGCCGAATGCCATGCTCCTCCCCCTCCATCGCCCCCAACCGGTCCGGGTATGCGGGCAACGTAGATCTACCCACTCCCGCCGACATCGTTGGCATATGCCAAATCAACCGTGATCCATTGGGCAACATCGGACAACAATGGAGCGGCGAGGCTCCGTCAGATGCCGCGCATGCGTAGCACGTGCAACGCCAGCGTCAAATTGAGCCGCAGGTGCGCGTCCTCGGTGAACGGCCCGAGCAGCCGCTCCAGCTTGCCGATGCGGTAGCGCAGCGTGTTGTAGTGAAAATGCAGCCGCCGGGCCGTCTCCGCGACGTTGAGGTTGGTCTCGAGCAGCACCTGCAGCGTGCGGCGCAGGTCGAGCGCCTCCGGGTCGGTGTCGCCGGCCAGCTCGCCCAGCGTCTCATCGACGAAGGCGCGCAGCTCCTGGGTATCGGGCACCAGGCTGAGCAGGCGGTAGACGCCCAGCTGGTCGAAATGCGCCACCGCGCCGAGTCCGTGCAGCTGGCGGCCCACCTTCACGGCCTTGACCGCCTGGTCGTAGGCGTCTGGCAGCTCGACGGGCGTGGTGACGGTGCGGCTCACCCCGGTCGAGAACGTGCCGCGCATGCTCACATGATCGGCGAACGCGGCGGTCGCGTCCTTGACGAGCCCGGACAGCTCCCCGTCCGGCGGCACGCCGACGACCGCGACGACCTCGTGCGAGAAGGCCGCGACCGCGGCGCCCCGGTCGCGGCGGCGCACGGCGGTGGCCCACGCGGCGGCGAGCCGGTCTTGGGCCTGCCGGTCATCGCCGCGCGCCCGGCCATCGTCCCCGCGCGCCTCACCGCGGCGCTGCTCTGGGTCCATCTCGGCCACCAGAACGGCGATCGGCCGGTCGAAGTCCCAGCCGAACCCGACACAGTGCGCGACCACGCGGTCGCCGTCGCCGGCCCGTCCGGTCAGCACGTCGCGCAGGAAGTCGGCGCGGTACTT
>CALAED010000059.1 GCA_937891035.1 uncultured Thermomonosporaceae bacterium
TCAAAAAACGGACACCCACCGACAAACCCGCAACCACGAGCCCGACCGGGGCAACCCATCTATCTTACCGGGATCTAAGCCTCCGTCAAGTCGATCCAGCGAACTGGAACGCTCCTGAGACCGTGCCCAGCCCACCATGCAATCACTTGAAGTGATCACTTGGTGGAGTCCCACGGGCCGGCCGCCTCTGGCGTCCTGCATCCCGTCTGGGCTAGCCACTCCAGCCTACACCGCTCTCGCGATGCTTCGAACGGCTTGGCCGGTGCGGCTTGCCACCCGAACGAGCGACCGCTGAGCGACCTCCGCGTTCCGGGGCGAAGAGAAGATTAGGTGATCGCAGGACCCTCGTCAAACCGCTTGGGAAACCGCTGCCCGCAGGCGCTGTGAGCCGCGTGGGGCGCATGGTGGTGGCCGTCTCCTCAGACCGGCCGCGACGGCGTCAATCCGTTCCCGACAACCCCAAGTCAGGCGTACGTCGCGAACGGAGAGGCGCTCCCAGCACGACATAGCAGGGGTGACCGAGCGACCGTGAGACGTCGCCGTCAACAAAGGAAACTCCGTCTTCGTCGACCGGTCCTCGCAAGTCCTCCGCGCCGGGCGATGTGGAGGAGCCGTTCCCCCACGAAATCCCCAGTCTGGGGGCGCCGCGCGGTCGCAGAGCTGGCAAAGTCCGCCAAGGCCTGGGCAGGAGGTGGCGGTAGGAACAATTCCACCCTAAACAGTGCCTCACATCGCACTGGTCGCAGGTTACCCGGTTCGGACCGGTTCGGCCGGCGTGGTCTCCTTTCACCTGCCGGTTCTTCGGAGAACCACCGGATGGCATCGACGCGATCAACGTGGTAGCCATGGCGCATGACCGACGTCGACATCGCGGTTATCGGGCTGGGGTTGGCGGGTTCCGCCACCACATGGGCCTTGACCGGCCGCGGCCGGTCAGTCACCGCGTTCGAGGCGTTCGCTCCCGGGCATCAGCGAGGCAGCTCACACGGTCATTCGCGGATCTTCCGGCGCGCCTACCCCGACCCGTTCTACGTCGATCTCACCGGGCGGGCCCGCGAGCTGTGGCGGCACCTGGAGGACGCCTCCGGAGAACGGCTCATAACGCCGACCGGTGGTCTCGACCATGGTGAGGTGGGCCGGCCGGCCAAGATGGCCGAGGTGCTGGCCACCGCCGGCGTGCCGGCCGAGATGATCGAGCCGGACGCCGCCCGCGAGCGCTGGCCCGGCCTGGCCTTCAGCGGACCGGTGCTCTTCCACCCCGAGGCCGGAGTGATCGACCCGGACCGGGCCGTGGCCGCGATGATCCGGCTGGCGTCCGCAAGCGGCGCGAACGTCTCGTACGAGGAACCGGTGACGGCACTTGAGCGAGACGGCGACGACGTACGGCTGCATACGAAGCGCGAGTCGTGGCGGGCCCGCACGGTCGTGGTGGCGGTGGGCGGATGGACGGCCCCGTTGCTGTCCGAACTGGTGGAACTGCCGCTGCTCAAGGTGACCCAAGAGCAAGCCTTCTTCTTCCGGCCGTATGAGCCGGGACCATGGCCGACGTTCATTCACCTGGACCACGCGATCTACGGGCTGCCGGAGGGAGACCTGGTCAAGCTGGGCGAGCACCACCGCGGCAAACAGACGACGGCGAACACCCGCGACGGCGCCGTGGACCCCGCCGCCAGGGAGCGGGTGACCGCGTACGTACGACAGTGGGCGCCGGGACTCGATCCGATCCCGGAGGCGGAGCTGACCTGCCTCTACACCACGACGAAGAACGAAGACTTCATCATCGACCGCCGCGGGCCCATCGTGGTCTGCTCGGCCTGCTCGGGCCATGGGGCCAAGTTCGCGCCGCTCGTCGGGGAACTCGTCGCCGACCTCGTTGCCGGCCGACCGCCGCTTCCTCGCTTCGCGCTGCCCACATAGCGCCTTCCGGCGCCCGCCGAGGACGCGCTGCGCCGGATTGGGATTGCCGGCCGCCACCGCGCCCGCGTCGATGGTCAGCGCGGCGGGTGGTACCAGGCACCGCCGTCCACACCGGCGAGACCGGCACCGGATGGCATGCGCGCGTACCGCTGGATCGGCGTGATCTCCCCGGCCCGATCTCAGCCGCGCGGGTCACCGCTCGCGCGAGTCGGCCGGCGTGTACGTGCGCCGCCGTGAGCGCCGGGGACGAGGTCTCTGTGTCGACCGCGTAAGCGAACTGTGCCTCTGTGGTCGCCGGGACCGGGGCTTCAGGTTGGCCGGAAGCAAGGGGCGCGACTGCCCGAGTGACGGGCTGTTCGGGTCGATCACGGTGCCCGAATGCCAAACATTAGTCATCGATGGCCCATGAACCATGCCTCGCGCATTCGCTTGGGGGCGCCGCGGTGGGGATGATCTCACCACGAAACGCGGTTAATCAGATGAAGTGCTTTAATTTTCCTGAGCCACGCCAAGCGTCGGCAAATTTCGCCGGACGGCGGGGCGGATACCGAACGTTACCGTCGCCACCGGAAAGGGTAAATGTGATCATGTCGAACATAGCCGTCGCATGTTCGCCCCTGCTCATCGGCATGCCCGTACGACTTAGGAGCGCTCATCCATGTCTACTTGCACTCCTCCTCAGCAAAACATCATCGACTATGACCGAGGCGGCTACGACTACCGAGAATTCTGGGCAGATCGCCAATACGAAGATTGGGCGGAATCCCGAGCACTCGACCGAATAATGCGAAAACTCGGCCATCCACGGTGGTTTGCCGACTTCGGTGGCGGGTTTGGGCGCAATGCTCCTCACTATCGACGCCGCGCCCACCATTCTGTCATCGTGGATTCCTCGGCCAACAATCTCACGCACGCCGGCGAACTGCACGCCGCCGACATTGCGGCCGGGCGCGTTCATCTGGTCCGCGGCACGGTGACCGCGCTGCCCTTTGTTGACGGGGCGTTCGACGCCGCCATGGTGGTCCGCGTGCTCCACCACCTCGACGACGTAAAGCAGGCACTCTGCGAGATGGGCCGGACGATCAACGGCAGTTGGCTGGTCGACGTACCGATCAAGCACCACGCCCTCGGCCGGCTGCGCAGTGCCGTCCGCCTGCGGCTCGGGGAGATGAGCAGCCCCGAGCCGCTCATTCGCGGAAGCAGCGAGCACCCGTTCCGGGCCTACCGGCTGCCCGTGATCAGGCAGCTGCTCAGCGAGGCGGATTGGGACTCTGATCTGGTCGCCAGCGTCAATAACTTCCGGCGCTGGGATCAAGCCCTCCCCCAGCTGGTCGTCGCCGCGTTGCGACCCCTTGTCCAGACGCTGGAGATCGTCACCCAGAGCACGGGACGAGGCTGGTGGGGCCCGAGCCAGTTCCTCGTGGCGACTCGCCGGAGCGACGTGCGGCCCCTGCTCGGGTCAACTCCGGCCGGACTGCCGACCAGCATGGCCGAACTGGCGCGCCGCATGGTCTGCCCCGCGTGTCGCGACGCGCTCACCTGGACCGCCGACCATGCCCGGTGCGGAGCCTGCCTCCAGACCTTTCGCCGCCAGCACAGCTTTTGGGATTTCGTCCCGCAGGGCTAGAGATACCGCCCGCAACCGCACCGCGCCGCTCGGCGAAACCGTTGCTCTTTGTCCCGGCAGCGGCGCATCCTTATCGCGCGAACCACGTGGCGCTCGGCTCGATCGGGGATCGGGCCGGCGACAGCCGATCGGGAGATAAAAGCAGCAAGGTCAGCGGGAGATCGGTTCTGCGGCTGATGTTGAGTTTCCGGTACACGCGGGTCAGGTGCTGTTCAACGGTGCTCATCGTCACATGCAGCCTGATGGCGATCTGACGATTGGTGTATCCGTTGGCCGCGAGCGCGGCGACTCGTCGTTCCGCCTCGCTCAGCGACGTGAGCGAAACCCGCTCCTGATTTTCGCCCTGTCCTTTCGCCTCAACGATGCGCGGCGATCGTTTGAGGCCGATGTCGGCGACACCGCATTCGGCGCCGACCAAGCGGGCTCGTTGGCCCATCGCACCGGCTCGATGCTCGCGCCCGGCGACATGGTACGCCTCACTCAGGTCGGCAAGCGCGTAGGCCAACTCAAGCCGATCGCCCGCCCTCTCCAGCAATTCCACTGCCTCGCTGAGCGTTTCCACGCGCGGCTCGGCATCGAGAGTGAGCGCGAGCGTGCGCAACGTTACGCCTCGCGTTCTGAGCTGTCCCGGTGCGATTCGGGCCAGCTGTTCGGCGGCCAGCGAGCCGGCGTCCTCGCGGTTGCCCATGACGAGATGCGCCTGCGCCATGTCGGTCCGCCACGGTACGAAAGCGGGGATGTCGAATCCCCAGCGGGTCATCAGCTCGCCGCAGGTCTGAAACTCGGCCAAGGCGGCCTGCGGACGGTCGGTCGCGAGGTAAAACCGGCCACGCGCCTGGAGATAGGGCAGGACACACGGCGTTTGGAACATCGCCTCCGGGACCGGCGTATCGAGGTACTCCTCGGCCGCTCCCTGATTTCCCATGGCGACCGACGAGAGCACAATGGAGGCCAGCGGCACGCCGATGGCGACGCCCCATCCCCGCGGCGCGACGATATCGAGGGCTTCCCGGGCGCTTTTGTGCGCCGCCGCGAGCTCACCCCGGCGTACATGCATTAACGCACGCAGCGCGGTGAACAGGGCATTGCCCATCGGCGGCGACTGCGCCGCCGTTCTGTCGAGCAGATCGACCCAGCGCGCCGCCTTGTCTGATTCATCGGTGTAAACCAGGATCGCCAGTGCGGCGATGGGCGTGGGCGTCTTGAGCATCAGATCGGACTCATGCAGGATCTGTTCGGCTCGTGCGATCGTCTCGTCTTGGCGACCGTCGGCCAGCGCGCTCGCCAGCATCTCGGTCAGCTTGCCGGCGGGCGAAGTGGCCGGTGACACCGGCTCGCTCGCCGCGGGAGCCGGCGACGGAAGGGCGTCCGCCAGAGTCGTTGGAGGAATCAGGCCCGGGTAGGCGAAGCGCAGCCATCGGCGGGGTGATTCTGGCTGCACGGCTATGTCACCGGCCGATCGCCCATTCCCCCGAGACTCCTCGATCATGGTCTCGAGGGCCTCGTCCGTGCGGCCGAGCCAAAGCTGCCAGCCGATCAAGGTGCCCGCGCTCCCGGCGGGCAGCCGTCCCTCCCGCAGATATCTGGTCAGTTCGGGCAGATGCCGCCCCGCCGTCGCCGGGTCGATCTGCCACTCGGTCCGCGCGAGGGCGAGGTGGGCGATCGGCCGCTGATCGCTGTCGCTCTCGTGGCGGGCCAGCCGGAGATAGCCGATCGCCTTGGCCACGTCACCGTCCGTCACAGCCTGGAGGGCCGCGTCCTGGAGGGCCGTCACCGCCCAGGGCGTTCGGGCTTGATCGGCCGAACGGAGGTGGTCGGCGACGGCTGTCGCCGGGGCGCCGTGGCTGTGCAGAAGCTCGGCCGCCCGCAGGTGCATCGCGGTGCGCTCGTCCGGCCTCATCCCACCGAGCACCGCCGCCTGGACGGCATCGTGCCGAAACTCCTCGGCATCCAACAGCCCGGCGGCACCCAGCACGGTACGCATCCGGCCGACCGACTCGGCGTCAAGGTGCACGAGATCGCCGAGCAGCGTGGCGGACGGCGTGCCGGCGGTCAGGACCGCCATGCCCTGGGCCAGCGCCGTGGACTCCGAGCGGTAAAGGCACGTGAGCACCGCCTGCCGGAACGCGTCACCATAGGCGAGTGCGGCCGGCGCGGGTGCGCCCGCGATCCGCAGGTCCTCGACCAAGGCATGGACCAGCAGCGGATTGCCGCCGCTCACGAGGTGGCATTCGGCGGCCAGCCCGCGGGCGGTCTGCTGGTCGAAATTGTCGGCGAGTACGGAGGCCACGCCCTGCCGCGACAGCGTCTTCAATCGCAGCCGCCGGGCGCCCGGCAGGCGAAGCAGGTCGGCATGGAGCCATGGATGCGTTCGCGCCGCCCGCATGCATTCGGTGAGTATGAGGAGCACGTCGGCGGATCTTGTTCTGCGGGCGAGGTACAACAAGAACCGCAACGACGCCACATCGGCGTGATGGATGTCGTCGACGCCGATCACCAGTGGGCCGCGTTCGGCGACCTCGAGCAGAATCTCGCTCAGCCCGCCCAGGATGGGCGCGGGAACGGCCACTTGGAGACCGTCATCGGCGTCCGGGTCAAGTCCATGTGCCAAGGCCGTGAGCGCACCGTCGTTCAGCAGGTACGCCGCGCGCTCAAGTTCGGCGGCGCGCAGCCCGGGCCCTTGGAAGAACTGGCTGACCGCGCTCAGCGGCAGGCTCCGCTCCGCACTCGACGCGGACGCGCAGAGGAAGACGGCGCCCGACGCGACCGCACGGTCGGCGAAGGTGTGGAGCAGTGTGGTCTTCCCGGTGCCCGCCGCGCCCTCTATGAGCGCGACCTTGCCGGTTCCCCGTTGATCAGCGCTGTACAGACCCTCCAGAGTGCGAAGTTCTTCGGCTCGTTCGACTAGCCCAACGATTTGCATGGCCCCCGCCTGTGCGCTTCCTCCCCGCTGCGAATCGAGTGTCCGCGCCCACCACGTCGCTTCCCTTAACTGTGTCATCGCGGCGACGGAAGAACAATCGGGTATCGGGGACATGTCGCCCCGATACGAAGCTGACCTGCACTTTCTGCCACGGTGCTCGGCTGACCGGTTACTGCCACATAGTGCCCGCCGAAAAGAAGACATACTGTCGCGCGCGACGACGGAATCCGCGCTATTTACGTGACATCCTGAACGAGTTGACTTCTCGGTCTGAACTAATATCTGTCAACCGCTCGTTTGCCGGTGCAGGCCGCGTTCGAGACCCTCCCGCCGTCGAGGTCACCGAAGAGGTCAAAGTCGGCGTGGCGTGCAGGTGAGGGTGCTCGTCGCGAATCGACGTTCCCGAGATCGCGTTCCCCCGCCCGAAGCGATCCCGATTGTTACTATCTGTGGTACTCCAAAACTTCAGAGTGAGCCGAGAGGCGAGATGGTTGCTGGTGGATCGGCGTGGGAAAGAGGCCGACGCGCCCGCGCGGAAGCCGCGAAGTGGGCACGTCGCGCGCGGGAGGCGGACGCGCTCGCCAGGCGCTACGAGACGGCCGCCGATGGCGAGCGGCGCGCCGCCGCGGCCCTGCTGTCCTTGACGGCCACGGGTTGGTCGCTGCTGGTCGACCGGCGCTGGCCGGGCACCCGGTCGGCGAACGTCGACATGATCCTGATCGGTCCCACCGGCGTGTTCGTGATCGACGTGAAGTCGTGGCGGTGTCCGCCGGTCATTTCGGGTGAGCACCTGCTGTCGGGCGACGAGCCGCGGGACGCCGAGATCGCCAAGCTCGAGGCGATCACCCGTAAGGCCGAAGAACACGTGGCCTCGCTCGGCCTGTCCCCTGTCGTGCTACGACCCACGATGATCTTCACTGGGCACCGCGTCAACGCCCGCCACGGGCGAGTGTGGCTGCTGGGCGTCCGGGACGCGGTCCCGGCGCTGGTCGACCAGCAGCCGCGGCTGACCCGGCCGATGATCCGCGCGGTCACCAGCCACCTTGAGGAGGCGTTCCCCGCGTACGAGACGCCCTCCATCGCTGAGAAGCGAGCGGAGGCGAACGGCGGCGACAGCGCGGCCGTGCGGTCCACCTTGGGGACCGCGGGCACCATCGAACTGTTCGAGCTCTTCGACTCCCACGAGGCCGCGGAGGCAAGCCTGCGTGCCGCTCTCCGCGCCCCCATCGAGCGGTGGATGACGTTCCTGCACCCCGACCAGGTCGCCCTGACACAGCGCAGGTGGAACGGGCCGGCCCGCATCAGCGGACCGGCCGGCACCGGAAAGACCGTCGTGGGCCTGCACCGCGCCGCCTACCTCGCCGAGCTGAGCACCCGACCGATTCTGTACGTCACGTTCGTCAGCAATCTGCCGCGGGTGCAGCGCCAACTCTTCCAGCAGATGTGCCCGGCCGTCGCCCATCGGGTCGAGTTCACCCACCTCCACGCGTGGGTCCAGGCGTTCCTCGAAAAGCGCGGCGTGCCCTGGTCGCTGGACAAGGCGTTGGTCGACGACGCCTTCGCAAAGGCATGGGTGCGGGTCGGCATGGACAGCGTGCTCACGGACCTGGATCCCACGCCGGGCTACTGGCACGACGAGATCAACCGCGTCATCAAGGGACGCGGCCTCACCACGCTCGAGGACTATCGGGCGGTGCAGAGGTACGGCCGGCGTACGCCCCTGCAGGCGGCGCACCGCGAGGCCGTGTGGTTGCTGTATGAGGAGTACGAGTTGCTGCGGAACGCCCGCGGCGTCCACGACTTCAACGACGTGCTCGTGGCGGCGATGGACGAGGTGCGCCGCCGCCCGCTCGACCCGCCGTACGCCAGCGTGATCGTGGACGAGGTCCAGGACCTCACCCTTGTCGGGGTGAAATTGGTCCATGCCCTGGTCGGCGACGCTCCCAACGGGCTGCTGTTGATCGGGGACGGCCAGCAGGCGGTGTACCCGGGCGGCTTTCGCCTCTCCGACGCCGGCATCGTGGTCACCGGACGCGGCGGGGTGCTGCGCACCAACTACCGGAACGCCCGGCAGATCCTCGACGCCGCCCTCAAGATGGTCCGCGACGACCCGTTCGAGGACCTCGACGAGGCCGCGGCGCACGGGCATCGGGAGATGGAGGTCACCTACCACGACGGCGCCGTGGTCAAGGTGAACGCCAACGACCATGGCAAACTCGACGACCTGCTGATCGAGGCGGTCCGCAACCATCCCTCGTCGGACAGCACCCCCCTGGCCGACGCTGCGGTCCTGTGCGCCACTCGGCGCGAGCTCGAGCACTACTACCGGGTGCTCACCAGGGCCGGCATCGCGGTACTGCGGCTGGAGAGCTACGACGGCCGGCCGGGCGACGCGATCAAGCTGGGCACCTATCGGCGGGCCAAGGGCCTGGAGTTCAAGCGGGTCTTCCTGCCGCGGTACACCGCGGCGATCCAGGCCGCCGAGGGCGACGGCGCCGTCGACCGGGAGTCCGCGGAGATCGCACGGCGACAGCTGTTCGTCGCCATGACCAGGGCGCGCGACCTGCTCTGGCTGGGCGCGGTCGGCGTCCGCTGACGCGCCCCTGGCCGCCTCACCGGCTCCGGCTCTCGCCACGGTCGTATCACATGATGAATACAACCACTGACCAGGCGTGTCTAGTAGAGTCGACCGCCGTACCCTCATGATTACGTAGCGCACAAGCCGGCACACCGCCATCGGGGTCAACGTCATGCAGTGTCCCTACTGCTTCGCCGATACGAGTTCGGCTTTGCCCCGCTGCGCCCGGTGCAACAGGCCACTACGGCAACGGGAACAGCAGCCGCCTGGCGACCTGCCGCCACACGAGGGAAACATCTTTGACGGTCTCGGCCGGCAAGGGTTCGACCGTCGCCCCCGAGCCAGATCTGTGGTCATCGCCGCCGTCGCGCTCATATGCTCCGTCGCCGGTGTCACCCTGATCACTTTGATCCTGACAGGCCAACTCGGCGGCTCCGGCGATTCCGCCGGCGACAAGCCCATCGCCGTCGTCCCGTCATCGGCCCAATTGCCAAGCTCCGACGTCGGCTCCGTCCCATCGACCGAGGATGGTTTACCCTCAGCGCCGGACAGCTCACCGACTCCTGAGGACGCGAGCGCAGTCGTCCAGGAGTTCTATCAGGACATCAACAACGAGGACTTCACCGCCGCCTGGGAACTCGGCGGCAAGAACATCGCCGGCACCTCCTATGCGAGGTGGGTGGCGGGCTTCGACACGACAGACAACGTTGCGGTCGAGACGGCGACCACCGAAGATCCTGAGCAGGTCAGCGTCGTTATCCGCGCGACCCAAAGCGACGGCTCGGTGAAGGTGTTTCAGGGAATCTACACAGTGTCCGGCGGAGAGATCGTCAATGCGGACATCAGCTAGCCGCCGATTCACCAGCGAATCCCGCCCCCCAGAGGTGACGCGGATTCTTGACGTCCGGTCGTGCGGATGCCGTGCGGACGTACCCGCTCACAAGAATGGATCCGCCACGTTCAACGGAGATCATTGATATGTCCGCCGAGGCAACGCAAGACGACCGAAGCGCGAATTTTCCGTATTTCCAGCATGTCGTTCGGCCTGCGGGCAGTACCGAATCGGCGCCGATGCAGAACGCCACTCGATATCTTTGCGCCGCCGCCTACCTTGACAATTCATTCGCCGGTCAGGTGATCGAAGAGCTGTTGACCGAGCAGCATCGCGGCGTCGTGCCGTCGTACGGCTTCGACGCCGAGCCGGTGATCGCGCATTGTGTTCGCGGGCGGCGTCTCCAGCTCATCCGCGACCTGCTGCTGACCGGCGTCGCCCTGCTCACGTTCGCGTTCGTACCGACGGGACTGATCTTCTACCTCGGCGCAATCCTCGTGTTCGCTCTCTTCGGCGAGGTGGTGCGCCGACGCAAGTCATCGTGGCTGCGGCGGATCGGCATAGTCGTCATCGCCCTGGCCACACCCGTCGCATTGGTGGTGGCGGCCTGGTACGGGGCCGGGCGGCAGGCGCAGTCGGCGAGCGGCCTCGTGTATTCGCTGTCCCTTGGTGCTCAATTCGACTCGAGCGCTCCGCTGGCGATACTGCTGCTGTTCACCGTCGCGATCGCCGCGATCGTGATCGGTTACCGCGTCGTCGTCTATCAAACGCTCAGCGACACGCTGCGGCCAGGCTCGCGCGCGGTGGCGCCGCGCGTCGGCAACCCGCGGTTGCGGCAGCGCATCGACGAGGTCGCCGCCGCGCAGCGCGGCAACATCACACTGTATTCAGGCGACAATCCGTTCCTCGGCGCCGGCAACGCCACCGACCCGTGGGCACGAGTCTGGTCGATCGTCATCGAGCTCGATCGAAAGGCGACCCGGCCGCTGCAGGTCGGCGATCGGGAGCAACCCAAACGCGTCGACCCGGTCGCGCTGCACGAGCACGTCCGCCGGCGGCTCGTCGCCATGCGCGACGAGTTCGCCCCCGTCCAGCCCCCCAGGGCGGCCGGCGCGGCCGGCGCCGCGGACCCGGACCCGCTGCCGCCCAACGAACGGATCGCCGGCCTCGTGGTCGACTACCACGTCGTGGCCCGCGGCGAGTGCGTGCAGCGTAGTCGGCCGGTCGACTTCGGCACCGATCTGCCGCAGTACGCCGGACATCCGCTGATCGATCCGGAATACGGCGTCCCGTACTCGCAGGCCACGCCCGAAGGGGTGGAGGCGATCATCCGATGGCCGCAGGGGGGCATCCGCTGTTATCAGCGCGTCACCATCGGTGCGCACGGTCAGGCGATCAAGGATCGGCACGGTCGGCCGGTCGCTCCCGTCGAGGATCAGGATGTCGTGCTGTCGGCCTTCATCTACCTGGCCGTCGAAGGCCGGATGCTGTACGGCCAGTTCGTCGCGACCGTCATGCCTCCGATCCGCCGCGGCTTTCGGATCGTCGACGTGCTGCCGTCGTACTCCGTCGGCCAGCTCGTATGGCGGGCGATCACTGAGGAGGTCCCCGGCGCGCTGACGTCCGCGATCACCGGGCCGATCCGTGCGATCGTAAGCGTAGGCCGCATGATCAGGGCCGCGTTGCTGGCCACTGACGGCCCGCGCGACCGGCTGCGGTTCACTGTGTACGACTACGGGGCCCGGCTCAGCATCCGGCAGCACGCCGCGGACGGCCGCTTCCACACGTTCATGCAAGAGCTCGATGCCGACAAGTACACCAAGCTCGTCGAGCGACGGCTCAACGAGGCGGTTCTCGACTACCTCGACAACGAGTGTCATATCGACACCAGCCAGTACCGCCAGCAGGCCAACATGATTATGAACAGCGGCGTCATCATCACCGGTGGCACGGTGAACGGCCAGGTGGCCGCCGGCGTCCATGTCAACCAAGAACAGTCGACGGCCAAGCAGTGAGGGGAACGACATGACCAGCGGCGATCACAGCGTGCACATCGGCGGCAACGCCACCGTCTCCGGCCAGGTGGCCAGCGGCGAACACGTCACCCAGACCCAGCACGTCGCCACCGCCGACCCGCGGATCGTGGCCGCGTTCGACCGCGT
>CALAED010000060.1 GCA_937891035.1 uncultured Thermomonosporaceae bacterium
CATCTTCACCAAGGCCGCCGACGTCGGCGCCGACCTGGTCGGCAAGGTCGAGCAGGGCATCCCCGAGGACGACCCGCGGAACGCGGCGACGATCGCCGACAACGTCGGCGACAATGTCGGCGACTGCGCCGGCATGGCCGCCGACCTCTTCGAGTCCTACGCGGTGACGCTGGTCGCCGCGCTGATCCTCGGTACCGCGGCGTTCGGCACCGAGGGCCTGGTGTTCCCGCTGATCGTGCCGATGATCGGGGTGATCACGGCGGTGATCGGCATCTTCGCGGTGGCGCCGCGGGCCCGGGACCGCTCCGGCATGTCCGCGATCAACCGCGGGTTCTTCATCTCGGCGATCATCTCGGCGATTCTGGTCGCGGTGGCCACCTTCACCTACCTTCCGTCGTCATTCGCCGAGCTGACCGGGGTCACCGACCAGGGCATCCGGCAACTGGACGCGAACCCGCAGATCGTGGCCCTCGGCGCGGTGCTGATCGGCATCGTGCTGGCCAGCGTCATCCAGCTGCTCACCGGCTACTTCACCGAGACCACCCGCAAGCCGGTCAAGGAGGTCACCGAGAGCGCGCGCACCGGCCCGGCGACCGTCATCCTGTCCGGCATCTCGGTGGGCCTGGAGTCCGCGGTCTACTCCGCGCTCGTGATCGCCGGCGCGGTGTACGGCGCGTTCTTGCTCGGGTTCGGCAACACCACGGTCGCGCTGTTCGCGGTCGCGCTGGCCGGCACCGGGCTGCTCACCACGGTGGGCGTCATCGTGTCGATGGACACCTTCGGCCCGGTCTCCGACAACGCCCAGGGCATCGCGGAGATGTCCGGCGACGTCGAGGGCGAGGGCGCCCGCGTGCTCCAGCAGCTCGACGCGGTCGGCAACACCACCAAGGCGATCACCAAGGGCATCGCGATCGCGACCGCCGTCCTGGCCGCGACCGCGCTGTTCGGCTCGTACCGCACGACGGTCGCGGATGCGCTCGCCGATGCCTCCGACGAGGCCAGGGGAGCGCTGGGCGCGTTCGCCAACTTCAACCTCTCGATCGACTCGCCGGACGTCCTCATCGGCTTGATCATCGGCGCCTCGGTGGTGTTCCTGTTCTCCGGCCTGGCGATCATGGCGGTCGGCCGGGCGGCCGGCCGGGTGGTCATGGAGGTGCGCGAGCAGTTCCGCACCAAGCCCGGGATCATGGACTACAGCGAGAAGCCCGACTACGACCGCGTGGTCGACATCTGCACGCGGGACGCACAGCGTGAGCTCGCCACCCCGGGGCTGCTGGCGATCATGACGCCGATCGCGGTCGGCTTCGCGCTCGGGTACGCCCCGCTGGGCGCCTTCCTGGGCGGCGCGATCGCCGCCGGAGTGCTCATGGCGGTGTTCCTGTCCAACTCGGGCGGCGCCTGGGACAACGCCAAGAAGCTCGTCGAAGACGGCAATCTTGGCGGCAAGGGCTCCGAAGCGCACGCCGCGACGGTCATCGGCGACACCGTCGGCGACCCGTTCAAGGACACCGCAGGGCCGGCGATCAACCCGCTGATCAAGGTGATGAACCTGGTCTCGCTGCTGATCGCACAGGCCGTCGTCACCTACGCCGCCAACACCTGGCTGCGCATCGGCGTGACGGTGGTGGCGGTCGGCGTCGTCGTCGCGGCCATCATCGTGTCCAAGCGCCGGGCCAGCTCGCTTGGCTCTGAGCAGGAGCCGGTCGAGGACTCGACCACCGGCCCGAGCGAGGGCGGTGCGGCCGAGAAGGAGTCGCTTACTACATCGTGACGTCCTGACTTCGCGACGTCGCCATAACGGCGGCGCGTGGCGATGGCGGCCGAAGGGCCGGTGGCACAGGTCACCGGCCCTTTTGCCACACTAGGGGCATGGACGAACCAGTTGCTTCCCCCCGCACGCGCACCGAGCCGCGGGCCGAGTCCGACGGCGCGGATGACGCCGCCCGCGGCGCCGAGCGCGTGCCCGGCGGCCAGGTCATGAGCAGGACGCCGACGTCAGGAGCCAAGGGCTTCGCCGTCATCCTGGGCGCGATGGTGGGCATCATCGGCCTGCTCTGGCTGATCACCGCGCTGGTCGCGCCACACTGATGACCACGTTGATCGTGCTACGGCACGCCAAGGCGGCCGACGGCATCGGTATGGCCCTCGGCACCGGCTCGATCGACGCCGACCGGCCGCTCACCGCGCGCGGGCGGCGCGACGCCGCCGCGGCGGGCGAGCACCTGCGCGACCTCGGCCTGGCCCCGCGGCTTGTGCTGTGCTCGCCGGTCGTCCGCACCCGGCAGACGCTGGAGGCGCTGCGCTTGGGTGCCGCGTCGACGGTTTCGTACGAACCCCGCATCTATCAAAACGACGTCGACCTGCTCTTCGAACTGCTCAGAACGGTCGAGGCCGAGTCGGTGCTGCTCATCGGGCACAATCCGGCGCTGCACCAACTCGTCGCCGACCTTGGCGCGCCCGATCTCGATCGGTTCCCCACCAGCGCGTGCGCCGTGCTGACCGTCGAGGGGACGTTGGCCGACCTGGCCCCAGGCGGCGCCGTGCTGTCCTCGTACTGGACCCCGAAAATGGGCTGAGCTCAGCCGGCGATCGCGGTGTCCTCGGCGTCCGCCGCCTCGATCTCCTCCCTCGAGATGCCGAGCAAGAACAAGATCGCGTCCATGTGGGGCACGCTGACGGCCGTGTCGGCGTGCTCCTTGACCATCGGCTTGGCGTTGAAGGCGATGCCGAGCCCGGCCGCCTTGATCATGTCGAGGTCGTTCGCCCCGTCGCCGATCGCGACCGTCTGGCTGATCGGGACGCGGGCTTCTGCGGCGAACCTGCGCAGCGCCGCGGCCTTGGCCGCCCTATCGATGAGGGGTCCGGTGAGCCGCCCGGTCAGCTTGCCGTCAACGATCTCCAATGTGTTCGCGGCCGCGTAGTCGATGCCGAGGTCGGCCATCAGCGCCTCGGTGACCTGGGTGAATCCGCCGCTCACGATCGCGAACTTGTAGTCGAGCCGCTTGAGCGTCCGGACGAACGTACGCGCCCCCGACGCCAGCTCGATCGAGCGCCGCACGTCGTCCACCACGTCGGCGCTCAGCCCGGCCAGCAGCGCCACCCGCTCGCGGAGCGAGGCCTCGAAGTCGAGCTCGCCGCGCATCGCCGCCTCGGTGATCTCGGCGACCTTCGCCTCGCAGCCCGCCCTGCTCGCGAGCGACTCGATGACCTCGCCCTGGATCAGGGTCGAGTCGACGTCCATGACGATGAGCCGCTTGGCCTTGCGATGCAGGCCGGCTCGCTGCACCGCCACGTCGACCTGCTGTTCGGCGGCCTCGCCGGCCAACGCGGCGCCGAGCCCGGTGGGGTCGGCGCCCGACACCTCCAGCTCGATGCAGGTCACCGGGTGCGCGGCAAGCCGCTCGATGCGGTCGATGTTCGCCCCGTACGCGGCGATCCGGCCGGCGATCCCCGCCATGGCGGCCGGCAGCAGCGGGCTGCCGAGCACGGTCACGTGCAGCCGGCCGCGCCGCCGCGGCGTGCTGTTGTCGCGGCCGGTCGACAGCTCGATCTCCATATCCAGATCGGCGGCCACCCGTTCGGCCGCCGACCAGACCTGACCGATATCAGTATCGGAGTCGTACGCGACCAGCACGCCGAGCACGAGCCGGCCGCGGATCACGACCTGTTCCACGTCGGCCACCGTGATCGGAAACGTGCTGAGCGTGTTGAACAGCCGCGACGTCACCCCGGGACGATCACGGCCGGTGAGCGTGATGAGCAGCGTGCGCTGCGTTGATGCGTTCATGCCGAACACCACGCTACTGGCCCCGGCCGACCGCCCCCGCCGCACCCCACCCCGCGACCGATTCCGCCGCCGCTGTCCAAGAGACCCACGCGTCGTCCTGGGCCGGGTCGCCTCCTGAGTTCTACCTTGACGAGAACGCGGTCTCCCGCAATGGTCCGTCAGCGG
>CALAED010000061.1 GCA_937891035.1 uncultured Thermomonosporaceae bacterium
TGATCCAGCTGGCGGTGGGCGGGCCCGTCCACCAGGCCGTCTGGCTCGCCTGGGCCGCCACCATCGTGGCCACCATCGGCGTGGCGTCCGTGCACATCCGTGCTAAGCCGAGCACCGGCGGCGGCCGCGGAACCGGCCGCGGGACCCAGCGCGGGACCGGGCACCGGACTGGGCGCCGAACGGCCTGGCTGGGAGCGACGGCGCGGCGCGCTTGGGCCGATATCGTCGCGGCGCTGCCCTATGCCCTGTTCGGCCTGCTCGCCGGCGGGCTGCTGACCTTCGGCACCGTGTCGACCCTGCTGAAGCTGTCCGATCCGTCCCGGGCCACGACCGTGGCCGTGCTGGCGCTGTCCCTGTCCATGGGCCCGGCCGAGTGGATCCTCTTCGCGTACCGGCGGCGCGTCCACCGGCTGCTCGTCACCCGGACCGGCATGGCCGGCTTCGCCTGGACCGCGCGCGGCGTGCTGCTGACCGTTGTCGCGCTGTACGCGGCCGCGCTCGGCGCGCTGGCCGTCGTCATCGTCGCGGCGGCCGCGGGGATCGACGGCTCGGCGATCGACGGCCCGCGGGGCGGCGGCCTGCTGGCCGGTGTGGCCGGGGCGTCGGCGACGCCGTGGGTGGCCGGCGCCAACCTGGGCCTTGGCTGCGCCTTCTTCGTGGCGCTGCTGCTCCAGTCCTGCGGTCGCATCCGGCCGGTGGTCATCTCCTGCGCCGCCGTCTTGGCGGCCGAGGCCGCGGCGGCCGTCGCCCTGGGGCCAGGGCAGGCGCAGGTGCAACTCGTGGTCCAGTTCGCGGCGAGCGCCGGCCTCTGCGCGGTGCTGTTGATCTACGCCCTTGTCGTGCTCGGCAGGGCGACGTCCTATCGATAGAACCAATTGGGAAGGCGATGACATGACAGGGCTGGTAGCGGTCACGGGGGCTGAGGGGTTCATCGGTTCTCACCTCGTCGAAACGCTTGTTGAGCAAGGCCACCGCGTCCGCGCGATGGCGCAATACAACTCGTTCGACAGCCGGGGATGGCTGGCGGACCTCCCCGCCGACGTGCTCGATCAGGTCGAGGTGATCCTTGGCGACGTGCGCGACCCCGCGTCCGTACGCGACCTGATCGGCCGCGCCGAGGTGGTCTATCATCTGGCCGCGTTAATCGCGATCCCGTACTCCTACCGGGCGCCCAACTCCTATGTCGAGACCAACGTCGTCGGCACCCTCAACGTGCTCGAGGCCGTCCGGAGCCTGGGCACCGCACGGCTTGTGCACACTTCGACCAGCGAGACGTACGGCACCGCCAGGACGGTGCCGATCACCGAGGACCACGCGCTGCAGACGCAGTCGCCGTACGCCGCGTCGAAGGCTGCCGCCGACAAGCTGGCCGAGAGCTACCACGACAGCTTCGCCCTGCCGGTCGTCACGCTGCGGCCGTTCAACACCTTCGGCCCCCGGCAGTCGGCCCGGGCCTTCATCCCCACCGTGGTCGGCCAGATCGCGGCCGGCGCCGCCGAGGTCACGGTCGGCGCGCTGGAGCCGACCCGGGACTTCACCTTCGTCAAGGACACCGCGGCGGCGTTCGTCGCGGCCGGCCGCGCACCCGCGTCCGAGGTGGTCGGACAGGTGCTCAACGCGGGTTCCGGCAAAGAGATCTCCATGGGCAGGCTGGCCGGCGAGATCGCCGCGCTCATGGGGCGGGAGGTCACCTTCCGCTCCGATCCGGCCCGGCACCGCCCCGCCAAGTCGGAAGTGATGCGGCTGGTCTGCGACAGCACGAAGTTGCGCCGCCGCACCGGCTGGCAGCCCAGGCACACCCTGCGGGACGGCCTCAAGATCACGATCGAGTGGTTCTTGGACGCCGCCAACCTGAGCCGGTACCGCACGACCGACTACATCGTCTGAATACATCGCCTGACCTGGGGGTTCGACATGCATGCAGTGATCTTGGCTGGTGGCAAAGGCGTCCGGTTGCGTCCGTACACGACGACGTTGCCCAAGCCGCTGGTGCCGATCGGGGATCGGTATTCGATCCTTGAGATCGTCCTTCACCAACTGGCCTGGCACGGGTTTCGGACGGTGACCATCGCGATCGGGCACCTCGGCCATCTGATCCGCTCATACGTGGGGGACGGCGGCCGCTGGGGGATGACGATCGACTACGCGGTGGAGCACTCCCCGCTCGGCACCATCGGCCCGCTCCTGACCTTGCGCGACCGGTTGCCCGATGACTTCCTTGTCATGAATGGCGACGTCTTGACGGACCTCGACTTCGCCGACCTGCTGACGGCGCACCTGGACGGACAGACCAGACTCACCGTCGCCACCTACCCGCGCCAGGTGAACATCGACTTCGGCGTGCTCAAAACCCTCGCCGGTCAGGTCGTCGAATTCGCCGAGAAGCCCACGATCGATTACCGGGTGAGCATGGGCATCTACGGAGTCGCCAAACACGTCCTTGACCGGTACGAACCGGGTCTGCCGCTGGGTTTCGACGAGCTGGTGCTGGACGAGCTGACTTATGGCAACCGGCCGCGCGAGTACGCATTCGACGGGTATTGGCTCGACATTGGGCGGCCAGACGATTACGACAGAGCCAACGCGGAGTTCGGCGCGCTTCGGTCCGTACTGCTCCAGGGCGTAGAGGCTTGAGCGCGCTGATTGCGCGGAGCGGGCACGCACCAGGCGGGCCCAGGCTGCGCGGGAGGAACGCATGAGGATCTTACTCTTCGGTGCCACCGGGTTCATCGGGCGGCACGTACGCGAGCGGGCGACCGGTGCGAAGGTGGTGACGGTATCGCGCACGCCCGACGCGGGTGACGTGTGCCTCGACCTCGCGTCGGCGGCGCCGGTGGATGTGGCGATGCTGCTCGACGACACGGCCCCGGACGCGGTGATCAACTGCTTCGGGGTGACTCGCGGCGACGCGTCGGAGATGGTCGCCGCCAACGTGGTCTCCGTTTCCATCCTGGTCAGAGGGCTGGCGGCGGCGAGACGCTCGGGGATCCGGCTGGTCCATCTGGGTTCTGCGGCCGAATACGGCGCCGTGCCCATGGGCCGGCCGATCACCGAGGCGGCGCGACCCAACCCGGTCGGACCGTACGGCATCACCAAGTTGGCCGGGTCGGAGATCATCCGTAACTCCTGGCTGGACGGGGTCGTGCTCCGCGTGTTCAATCCGGTCGGCCCCGGACTGCCCGTCTCAACCCTGCCCGGCCGGGTGGCGGTCGAGCTGCGCCGGCCGGGCGGCGAGATTCGGGTCGGCTCGCTGGCGTCGTACCGCGACTTCGTCGACGTGCGGGACGTGGCGGACGCGGCATTCGCCGCCGCCTGCACGCCCGGCCCGCTGCCGCGGGTGCTCAACGTCGGCAGCGGCCGGGCCACGCCGCTCCGCGAGGTCGTGCAGACGTTGGTGCGGATCTCCGGTGCGGACCGCCCGGTCGTCGAATCCATCGAGCCGGGCGCGGCCGGCTCCGCCAGGTCGGCCGGCGTGCGTTGGCAGCAGGCCCATGTCGGCGCGATCGGCCGGACGCTCGGCTGGCGGCCGGCCACCGGGCTCAACACATCTCTGCACGACCTGTGGAAGGAGGCCGCGTGTCTGGCGTAGCCGGAACTTCGCAGAACTCGGGGAGCGAGCCACCCGAGGACGCGGTGGCGGGCCGGGCGGACCCGGCGGGTTCGCCCGGCCCGTCGATCCGGCCGGGCCGGCCGGCGTCCCGGCGAGAGGTGCTGCGCGATCTGGGCGGCATGCTGTCCGCCGCGGCGATCTTACCGGTGATGTCGTCGCCCGGCCCCATGCGCCGCGGCGGCGATGGCGCGCCGAGCCTGGGCGCGCGCGCCGCCGGCGAGCTTGGCGGCGGGCTCGGCTCGATGCTGGTGCCGGCCTATTTCCACCCCGCGCTGCTGCCCGCCGCATGGTCGGCGCTGACCGATCCGCGGATCCTCGCCGTGGTGCTCAACGTCGCCGACGGCCCCGGACATGGGCGCGAGCCGGCGTTCGCCGCCGCCGTCGCCGGCATCGAGGCGGCGGGCGGCACCGTCACCGGCTACGTGGACGCCGGGTACGGCGCCCGGTCGGTCGCGGAGATGGAGACGGCGGCGCGTCATTATCGTGACTGGTACGAGGTCGCGGACGTCTTCCTCGACCAGGTGCCCGCCGGGGCCGCGACCCTGGAGACCTACCGGACGGTCGGCGCCCGGCTGCGGGCCAGGGGAGCCGAGTTCATCGTGTTCAACCACGGCGTCTATCCCGATCCCGGATACGCCGCGATCGCCGACCTACTGATCACGTTCGAGGGCCCGTGGGCGGCCTACCAGCTGATGGTGGCGCCGCCGGCGTGGGCCGACACCTTGCCCTCCTGGCGGTTCTGCCATCTCGTGTACGGCGTGCCGGACGATGCCCTTGACGAGGCGGTGCGGCTGGCCGGCGAACGCGGCGTGGGCGTTCTCTACGTCACCGATGGACAGGGCGTGAACCCCTGGAACGGGCTGCCCGGCTACTTCGATCGGGAGGTGACCCTTGTCTGTGGCGAATGAGCGCGCGACGAAAAGATGGACACATCGCGCGTAAGAAGAGCCTGAGATCCCGGCTGGCGGGCGTGGCGGGTTTTGCTGCCTGCCGCGGCGCTGTCCGCGCTCGCCTGTACGGCCGCGGCGACGTCGCCGACCGGGTCCCCGTCCGTACCGACGTCCGCGTCGCCGGCCGGGTCGCCGTCGGGCCCGTCCGCCGGGCCGCCGGCCACGGCCGCCGGGCCGGCGGGCGGCGATTCGGCCGGGCGGCGCTGGGCACCGGCCGTGGGCACCACCTGGCAATGGCAGCTGAGCGGGCCGGTGGATCCGCGGATCGACGTTCCCGTCTACGACATCGACGGATTCGGCAACGACGCCGCCGTCGTACGCAGACTGCACGCGCTCGGCCGCCGGGTCATCTGCTACGTCAATGTCGGCGCCGCGGAGAACTACCGGCCCGACTACAAGCGATTCCCCGCGCGTGTGCTGGGGCGCCCGAACGGATGGCCGGGCGAGCGCTGGCTCGACATCCGCCGGCTCGACGTGCTCGGCCCGATCATGACCGCCCGCTTCGACATGTGCCGGGACAAGGGCTTCGACGCGGTGGAGCCCGACCTCGTCGAGAACTACACCGAAGCCACCGGATTTCCGCTCACCGCCGCCGACCAACTCGCCTACAACAGGCTCATCGCTCGGCTGGCGCACGAACGCGGGATGTCGGTTGGGCTCAAGAACGACCTCGACCAGATCGACGAGTTGCTGCGGGATTTCGACTTCGCCGTCAACGAGGAATGCGTCCAGTTCCACGAGTGCCGCGCGTTGACGCGCTTCATCAAGGCGGGAAAAGCAGTCCTCCATGTCGAATACCGCATTTCTCCCGATAGGTTCTGCCCGGTGACCAAGCCGCTCGGGTTGAGTTCCATGCGCAAACGACTGGCGCTGGACGCCTGGCGCCAACCCTGCTGAGCGATTGGCAGGCGCCGCGGTCCCCTCGTACCGCGGTCCGGCGTGTCTCGTCCGATGAGCGCCCGCATGTGGTGGACTTGCCCTGTCGAGAGCCGCCGCGCCGGTGCCGGACCGGCCGCGCCGATTCGACCGCACGAAGTGCGCGTCAATTCTGCACGACTGGTTGTAGTACTACGAGCCGTAGTATTACGGTGAGGGCATCTGGAGAATCATTCAGCTGCCCGGAGGCTCTTGTGGCCACCCCCATCTGCGCGGCCCCGCCCGCGACGCCGCGACTGTCCGCCGTAGACGCGCTGTGCCGGCGCTGCGATGTGGTCATCAGCGGCGAGTTGGCGCGATTGGCCCGACGGTCGCCGACTCTCGGCGACCGCGAACTCGAACTGGTCTCGACCTCGCTGCGCCAGGTAGTCGAACGACTCTTGCTCGACCCGGCGCGCGAGCGGCCATCGGATCACTTGGCGACGCTGTTCGACCTCGAGGAGACGACATGAAGCGCGGTGACGACGAGCACTGGACCGAATACGCCGCCTGCCGGGGTCACGATCCCGAGCTGTTCTACCCGGTGGGCTTCGCCGGACCCGCGCTCGGGGATCTCGCGCGCGCCAAGGCGATCTGCGCGCGCTGCACCGTACGGAGCGATTGTCTGTCGTGGGCGCTGCGCGCCGGCGAACCGGATGGCGTATGGGGCGGCACCACTCCTGAAGAGCGGCGATATATCCGGCACGCCGCTGTCCGTTGACGATCGAGACATTTGGCGCCGATTGTTCGTTGAGTTCGTTGCACGAAAAGGACAACGTGCGACGAAAGGACATACGGTGGCAGGCATGACCGACGACTTCCCGGCCCGCCGGACGACGCAGAGCGAGGGTCTTGCGACGCATGCGACGCGGGCGGTGTCCGCCGTGGTCATCGTCGGCTTCACGCTCGCGGTCATGTGGGTGCTCGAGATCTTCGCGTACGTGACCGAGCATCGCTTCGTGGTGACCTACGGCATCGAGGCCCACGACGTCAGCGACCTGTCGCACATCTTCACCGCGCCCTTCCTGCACGCCGGCTTCGACCACCTGATCTCCAACACCGTGCCGTTCGCGATCCTCGGGTTCCTCGCCGCGCTGCGCGGCACCGCCAAGTTCCTCGGCATGAACGTGATCGTCATGATCGTCGGCGGGCTCGGCGTGTGGTTCCTCGGCCCGCCGAACGGCGTCACGATCGGCGCGAGCATTCTCGTCTTCGGATACTTCGGCTACCTCGCCGGGCGCGGGCTGTTCGAGCGGCGGCTGGTCGACCTCGTGATCGCCATCGTCGTCGGCGTGCTGTACGGCACGGCCATCGCCGCGAGCGTGCTGCCCAACAACCCGCAGATCTCCTGGCAGGGGCACCTGTTCGGACTGATCGGCGGCGTGCTCGCGGCGTGGACGCTGCGCCGCCGCGACGCCGGGGGCTTCACCCTCTGACCATCTCCCGGAAGTCCCGGAGATCCGCCAGGGAAGCGCCGCAAGATCACGACGGAACGCCTCCCGCGTCGTGATCATGCGGCGGTTTCCCTGACCTGACCGAAGGCCAGGATGGCCACCTCGACGGGGGTCAGGATGGGGGTCCCGGTGTCGACGCCGAACACACCGCCATTGGTGATCGTGATCGTCCCGCCGGACAGGTCGGCGGGCTGGGCCTTCCCCGCCCGGGCGGTCTCGGTGAGCTGCTGCAGCGCGGCCGCCAGCTCGGGCAGGGAGAGTTCGTGCGCGTTCTTGACGTTCGGCACGATCAGGCCGCGGTCTGTGGCCGCCGCGATGCCGAGATTCACGTAGTGCTTGACCACGATCTCCTGCGACTGCTCGTCCCAGGCCGAATTGATCATCGGGTATCGCCGCACCGCGGTCAGCACGGCCCGCGCCACCAGCAGCA
>CALAED010000062.1 GCA_937891035.1 uncultured Thermomonosporaceae bacterium
GCGCTCGCCACGCCATCCACACTGTTCTTGGTGGCCTGCGCGCTGTACCCGCCCGCGGCGCTCGCCTTGGGCGGCGTACGGACCGAGCTGCGCGCGCTGGCCACGCTGGGCTGGCCCTGGCGCCACCTCGCCGGCGCGATACTGGCCGAATACGGCATGATCGGCCTGGTCGCCGCCCTCGTCGCCGCCCCGCTGGCCGTGCTCGGCGACACAACGGCGGGCGCCGGGCCCGCCGCGGCCATCGCCTTCGCGTTGGCGCTCGCCGCCGGCGCGGTCCGTGCCGCCGCGGCCGCCGATCTGGTACCGAGCGCGGACCGGAGCCGGCCGTTATGACCGGCCTGCCATCCCTGCCATCCCTGCCCTGCCGGCCCTGCCGGGCCCGCTGGGCCCGCTGGCAGGGCGGCCTTCTGCCTGGCCGCCTTTTGCCCGGCGGCGTTCCGCGCCGGGCCGCTCGCTCGCCGTCGCCACGACGCTCGCCACGTCGTTCCCTACGACACCCGCCACGTCGTTCCTCACGCCGCTCGCCACGGAGATTCCATGACCGAACCCGAACCTGAAGCCGGTCTCGCCATTCAGACCGGCGCGCTCGTGTCCGTCGCCGAGCTGACCAAGACGTTCATCGTGAGCGGCGGGCACCGGGTCGTCGCCGTCGACGCCGTGGGCCTCGACCTCGCCCCGGCCAGCGTCACGGCCGTCACGGGCCCCGCCGGCGCCGGCAAAACGACGCTGCTGCGGCTCGTCGGCGGGCTCGACCGCGCCGACTCCGGGGTGATCGTGGTCGACACGGAGAAGGTCACCGCGCTGCCGCCGCGGGCGCTGCCCGGCTACCGGCGGCGCATCGGGCTCGTGTTCGAGCGCGACCTGCTGGTGCCCGAGCTCACGGTGCTCGACAACGTGCGCGCGCTGGCATCGCCACGCTCCCGCCTACGTGGTCGCGGCACCGCCACCGCCGAACGGGCCCGCGAGCTGCTGGCCGCCGTCGGGCTCGCCGGCGTCGAGGGGCTGCGCTCGGACCGGTTGCCGCCCGCCGACCGGCAGCGGGCGGCGATCGCCCGGGCCCTGTTCAACCGGCCCGGCCTGCTCATCGCCGACGAGCCGACGGCGGCGCTCGGGTCGGCCGCGAGCGGCGAAATCATCGAATTGATCGTGCGCGTCCGCGACGAGTTCGGCGTGACGGTCCTCATCGCCACCCAGGATCCGGAGATCGCGATCCACTGCGATCGGGTGGTCCGGATGCACGACGGCAGGGTCGCCGACGACTCGGCCGCGCTCACCTGATTACGCTGACCTGTGTGCCAGCTTCCCGTTTCGATTCCGGTCGCGACTCGGCGCGGCAGGAGATGCCCGAGCCGCTGCGCCGCGACGTACGGCTGCTCAGCTCCCTGCTCGGCGACGTGCTCGTGGAGTACGCCGGGCAGGAGCTGCTCGACGACGTCGAGCGGCTGCGCCTGGCGGTGATCTCCGCGCGGAACGGCGAGACCAAGATCGAAGAAGTGGCCCAGATCGTCGAGTCGTGGCCGCTTGACCGCGCCGAGCTCGTCGCCCGCGCCTTCACCGTCTACTTCCACCTCGTCAACCTGGCCGAGGAACACCACCGGATCCGTACGCTCAGGGAGCGGGACACCGGCGCCGAACCGCTGCGCGAGTCGATTGACGCGGCGGTGGCCGAGATCAAGGCGACGGCCGGCCAGGACCGCCTGCGTGAGCTGCTCGACGGGCTTGAGCTGCATCCGGTCTTCACCGCTCACCCGACCGAGGCGCGCCGGCGCGCCGTCGTCACCTCCATCCTGCGCATCAGCGGCCTGCTGAGCCGCGCCGACGATCCGCGCCTCGGGGCGAGCGACCAGGTGGAGACGCGGCGCCGGCTGATGGAAGAGATCGACCTGCTGTGGCGGACCGCGCACCGCCGGCACACGCAGATGGATCCGCTCGACGAGGTCCGTACGGCGATGGCGATGTTCGACGGGACCGTCTTCCGGGCCATCCCGGCGATCTACCAGGCCGTCGACACCGCCCTCGACCCGGGCGCCGGCGCGCGCCCGCCGCTGACCCGCGCGTATGTGCGATTCGGCAGTTGGATCGGCGCCGACCGCGACGGAAACCCCTACGTCACCGCGCAGGTCACCCGAGAAGCGATCATGATCCAGGCCGAGCACGTGCTGCGCGCGCTGGAAAACGCCTGTACGCGTCTCGGCCGTACCCTGACCGTGCACGAGACGACCACCCCGCCGACCTCCGCGCTGCTCGGGGCGCTCGCCGCGGCCCGGGCGGCCGGCCCCGACCTGCTCGCCGGCATCGCCAAGCGATCGCCGGGCGAGCCGCATCGCCAGCTGCTGCTGTTCGTCGCCGAACGCATCCGGGCCACCCGGCTGCGGCACGCCGACCTCGCCTACGGAGCCGCCGCCGATCTGCTCGCCGACCTCCGCCTGGTCCAGGGGTCGCTGGTCGCCGCCGGTGCGGTCCGGCAGGCCTACGGCGAGCTGCAGCACCTCATCTGGCAGGTCGAGACGTTCGGCTTCCACCTCGCCGAACTCGAGATCCGCCAGCACTCCGACATACACCGGCAGGCGCTGGCCGACCTGCGTGGCGGCGCCGGCCCGCACTCCGAGCAGACCGAGGAGGTCCTGGACACGCTGCGGGTCGTCGGCTGGATTCAGGAACGCTTCGGCGTCGACGCCTGCCGTCGCTACATCGTCTCCTTCACGCGGTCGGCCGAGGACATCGCGGCGGTGCACGAGCTGGCGGCGCACGCCGCAGTCGGCGGCCGTACCCCCGTGCTCGACGTGGTGCCGCTGTTCGAGACCGGCGAGGACCTTGAACGCGCGCCGGCCGTACTCGAGGACATGCTGGCGCTGCCCGCAGTGCGGCGGCGGCTGGAGGAGACCGGCCGGCGGCTTGAGGTGATGCTCGGCTACTCCGACTCGGCCAAGCAGCTTGGCCCGGCCACCGCGACCCTGCGGCTCTACGACGCGCAGGCGGCGCTGACGGCCTGGGCGGCCCGGCACGACGTCCGGCTCACCCTGTTCCATGGCCGCGGCGGCGCGCTCGGCCGCGGCGGCGGACCGGCGAGCCGGGCCGTGCTCGCCCAGGCACCGGGGTCGGTCGCCGGCCGGTTCAAGGTCACCGAGCAGGGTGAGGTGATCTTCGCGCGGTACGGCCACATCGAGATCGCCCGGAGGCACTTCGAGCAGGTGGGCAACGCCGTGCTGCTGGCCTCGACGGCGGCGGTCGAAGAGCGGGCCAAGCGGGCGGCCGACCGGTTCCGGCCGCTCGCCGACCAGCTCAGCGCGGCGGCGCACGCGGCGTTCCGGGCGCTGGTCGAGACGCCGGGGTTCGCCGAGTGGTTCGCCCGGGTCAGCCCGCTCGAAGAGATCTCGCGGCTGCGCATCGGCTCCCGGCCATCGCGCCGTACCGCCACCCGCGACCTGGCCGATCTGCGCGCCATCCCCTGGGTGTTCGCGTGGACGCAAACCCGCGTCAACCTGCCCGGCTGGTACGGCCTCGGCAGCGGCCTTGCCGCCGTGCCCGACGCAGCCCGGCTGCGCGCGGCCTACGAGTCGTGGCCGTTGTTCGCCTCGCTTCTCGACAACGCCGAGATGAGCCTGGCCAAGACCGACCGGGCCATCGCCGAGCGGTACTTGGCGCTGGGCGGGCGGCCCGAGCTCACCGAGACCGTGCTGGCCGAGTACGACCTGACCCGGACGCTGGTGCTGTCGGTCACCGGGCACGACAGGCTGCTGGCCAACCGTCGCGTGCTGACCCGCGCGGTCGAGCTGCGCAACCCGTACGTGGACGCGCTGTCCCACCTGCAGCTACGGGCGCTGACCGCGCTGCGGGCCGGGGTCGCGGACGAAACCGAGCGCGAACGCCTGGAGAACCTCCTCCTGCTCTCGGTTAACGGCGTCGCCGCCGGCCTCCAGAACACCGGCTGAGCGCGGTCCGGTCCGGATGCGATCCCGGGTCCTCGCACAGGGCATCGACCACGTATAGTCCGCGTCCGTCGCGTCCGGGACGTCCGTTCTAGGAGACGAAGTCCGGTGGCCGCGGTGCTACGGTTGGCGGCCCTCAACCCTCGCCTATGGCCATTGATCGACCCGCCTGTCTGGTCAGTTCCGGCGCGGTTGGATCGGCCAAGAGCCGTCCTTTGTCCGGTCCAGGCCTTTCGACCGCCAGTACTGGTTGAGCTCGTCGGCCAATTGTTGGGACCAAACCACCTGCCTGCGATACAACTCCGCCAGGGAAAGCTCGCCGACCTCCGTCGGGTGGACCCTCGCCAGCCGCCAGGCGAGTCGGGCGGCGGCGAGAGCGTCGTGGGTGGCGTCGTGTGCCCCGTCGAGCCGCACCTGGTAATGACGGCATGTCGCATCCAATGTCCGCTTGCCGGGACGGCGGTCGATTGCCTTGTCGATGATATGCGGGTCCACAACCGGGCCGGTCACCGTGAGGCTGGTGTCTTGATGCCTATGCAGCTCCCGGTCCAAGACGGTGAGATCGTAAGAACCATTGAAAGCGACAACAGGTATGCCACGTTCCCATATCCCGCGCAGCCGCCGCATAATCTCCGCCAACGCATAAGGGGGCGCGCACCCCTCAGTGCGGGCATGCTCAGTCGTGATCCCGTGCACCGCCGTTGTCTCGGCCGGAATCTCGACGCCCGGGTCAACTAATAGACGGAAGACACGACTAGGGCGGTTAGCGCCTACCAGCACCAGGGTCGCGGTGACAATTCTGGCCTGATTGGGGTCCGCATCCGTGGTCTCGATGTCGAACCCACACAGTCGTCCATTCGCCCACACCGCCGCTGCCCTCCCTATGTGCCCAGGCGGAAGATAGTTTTTCACGCCCGGCACGTGCAGTGGCGCGATTCCACCGCACCGCATCCAATTCGTTCGGCGTGGTGTGGCGTGTGGCGTGTGGCGCGGGTCGAGGCCGGTGATCGCGGTCGCTCCCGGTCTCCGGCGGCTGGAGACGGCGGTTGCAGGATCATGCAGTAGAGCGCTTCCCCCGGAGTGAGTGGCGCCGTTTCCCCGATGAGGTCCGACGCGGCACCTACGACATCTGAGCTACGCCCTGCCACCGCATCCACGGTCTGCCGGGGGGATGAGGGGAGAACCGCGCGACCTCAAATTGCTTTCAGCATGTTCCGCAGAATCGTGATGGTTTCTTGCGGTTCGGTGGCGCGAACAATGAGCCGGTCCATTACTTTCTGGTAGTGCTCGATATTTTCGGGAGTATGAAGATGGATGATTTTGGCGAGTCTTCCGAGGCATACCACATGATGAAGTTCAGGCGTGGGGAGCCGCAGAATGGTAAATGTGTCACCGGCGGTCACGGTTGTTCCGACTGGCAGGAGCTGGAGTCTGATGTGCGTTTGCCTGGCGAGGTGGATGAGGTGGTGGAGCTGGTGACGCATGGTAGGGGTGTCGACGCCGGGGCTGGGGTGTAGGGCCTCCTCATCGAAAATCATCCAAAGCCGGGTTGGTTCCGGCGGCTGGAAGATGCGCTGGCAATTGGTGAGGAGATCCACCCAGCGGTCGGTGTGCGAGCGGGGAATGTCGGGATTGTGCCGCAGCATGGCTCGGGTGTAGTCAGGGGTTTGCAGCAGCCTGGGAATGACGTGGGGTTCATACCCGCGGATGAGGATGGCGTCTTGTTCTAGCTCAAGGCATTCCTGGAGATTGCCGGACAACATGTCGCGATAGGCGTGCATCCAGCCGTACGTTCCGGTCTCGTGCGCGAGAGTAAGGCTGTCGGCCAATACGGTGACGTCGATTATCCCATAGAGGTTGAGTAGATAGTAGATGTCGGGCTGCTTGCAGCTCACCTGTCCTATCTCGATGCGCCGGATTTTCGATTCTGAGCCGCCGATGGCTGAGGCGGCGTCCGCACGGGACATGCCGCGCTCTACTCGGAGGCGGCGCAATCGTGCTCCCAACGCCTTCCGCGCCAGGGTCGGCCCGGCCCGTCGCTGGCTCTGGCGTGGATCCTGGACGGGGCGTGTTGGATCTGGTCTCGACGATATTAAGCCGGGTGAGAATGTGTTGATGATGCGACCTGTTCCCACCGACGCAGTCGCAATTGGTAGCGGTCCGAGCGCTGAGGGCGGCACCGAGTTGGGCGCGGCGGATTGTTCGCTGTCTTGCCGGGGTGGGTAGGGGTCATCCGGTCGGCAGATCCAGGCGAACTCCTGTGTGTTCTTGACCGAGACGAATACCCGCCGGTAGGTGGCGGGTGCACATGCGGGGGTATTGACGATGACCTCGTCGTAAAACCACTCAGAAGTGATCATCGCCAGGAATCCCGATGAGCCGTCCAGGGCGCGTTTAAGGGGTTCCGCGTCCAGCAGCCGGAAGGCCAGAATGAGCGCGTTGCCCGTGACGCCGTGTTCATCAGCTTGGATTTCGCCGGCGTGAAGCACCATGCGTAGCCGGATCTGCGTCTGCTGGTCATGGTCCCGGTTGTGCTGCGCCAACGCGGTTGCCACCAGGCCTGGAAGGCGACTGGCCAGCACGCTCTTGTGCTTGGTGGGTACCAGGACCATCACGCCGTCGCCGCGATCCTCGTGGTAACAGTCCTCCCACCGCACCCCCGCTCCGCCGAAAGCGGTCACAAGCGTCCGGTAAATGCCGCGGCGCATCGCAACCTGCTGCGCGCTTGTCCGGCGCCGTGCGGTGAAACCTGCCGCATCCACGCACACGATGGTGTGGTGTCGCGCCGGGGGAAGCTTGCTCACTTTTGCCCAGTCCCTGCGCCGTCACAAGGGACCAGTATGTGTGTCACAGTCTGTGCCTCACGCTGCGTCGCGGACACCGACTTCGATGTCGGATGTCCTCATGGGATTGTTTCGGCCCAGGCTGGACCGATCCCACGCGACGGTCACGGCTCAACCCCATCCGGGCGCGAGAAGCGTCGGGTTGGATCGGCGGGCCCGCTGGATCACTGCTATGCCGCGGGCGTTGTCGACCCCGCTGGAGGCCGACATGACCAATCGGCGGCTGTCCCGACCAAACGAGCTCTTGCCGATGGGATCGGCGAGTCTCCACCCAGACCGCCGGAGACCGGCCATGCGCCAACCCGCATGGCACGGCGAAGCATTCGTAGGGATCGGCGGTCTTTGAAGTCCTTCGGGCAATCGGGCCCATAAGCCCACGCTATGGCCGACCAGCGGTTGATCAACGCAGAGCGATCAAACCGTTACATCTACTGGGGTTAGGATTATTACACCCGGTACCGTTCTTGGCCGTTGGAGGTCTAGAGCGCCTGGGGTCACCCTGCCGTGTGTGTCCTATCATTCCCTGCACCGCAACGGGGACGTCAGCCTCGACATCCGATGCGGCGCAGCGCAGCAAATTCGCGTCTTACGGCTT
>CALAED010000063.1 GCA_937891035.1 uncultured Thermomonosporaceae bacterium
CCAGGGCTATCAAGAAAGCGGTGGAAGGGCGGAACCGAGGACGCCGGGGACGTGAACGGGCCATTGGCCGAGCCTCTCAGGGACAAGAAAGACTGCTTTTACGCAGGTGGAAGCAAGGAGAGAAAGCGCGCTGAATCAGGATCGCAGCAAAAATCGCGTCAAGTGAGCATCGATATTCCGGGCCGCCCCTTAGGTGAAATGCCGAGGACGCCTATCGCGAGGCGCTCGTCGCGGCGGACCCAGAAAACCCGGCGGACGCAGCCATCGTCGATGCTCATCACATCTCCTGTCCACGACGGCCGGGGACGGCCAGGGGACGGCCTAAACGGCCTATGGAAGTTTTTGATCAAGCTAGACATAGGAAAGACGGCCACACGGGCGCCGCGCCAGATCGCCCGGCAGCTTGTGCACTCATGGACGATCGCTGTGCACGGATTGCACGTCGGCGCCCCGCCCCCGGGGCCAGCCGGGTCTACTGTCCCGCCGTGCTCAAGTCGTGGCGGCTTGAGATCGCCGGTGTCATGGTGATGCTCGGCGCATCGCCCTTGTGCGGCGTTCTTGAATTTTCACCTAAAAGGCCTGCGTAAAGAGATCAGGTCACGATGGCAAGATGCGGCTATTCCAACACGATCCGTGACGACGGACTTTACGCGTCATCACTCGATGACTTCGGCTATTTCGGTTTGGCGATGCGGTCGCGCCATCTGCGCTTGGGGTTGCGGGCCCACAGCGACCCCAGCACGAACGTCCCGCGCAGCTCGATGACCGGGCCGTCGCCGTCGGCGGCGCGCAGGCGTACGTCGCGCGAGCAAAGCACCGTACGCCCGGTCACGTCGACCCGGACGCCCTCGGGGACGAGCAGCCGGAGCCGGCCGCCGAGCACCTGGGCGTCGATGACGATGTGCCGCCGCTGCAGGACGGCCTCGCGCAGATCAAGCTCGACCGTCCCGAGCAGCGCGAACAGCGGCACGCGGACCGGCACCACCCAGCGACCGGCCCGCCGCACTGAGCCGAACAGCACGTGCAGCGGCCGGTCGTCCAGCAAGATCGGCTGGGCCTCGGCCGGGATGAGGTCGGCGGTCAGGCCGGTGAGCTCGCCGAGCGTACGGGCCGAATAGGCGGCGCCGATGCGCTCGGCATGCTCGTCCGAGCTCAGCCGGCCATCGGCCAGGGCCTCGCCCAGCAAGGCGACGACGCGCTCCCTATCGGCGTCCGACGCGCGCAGATCCCGGACGGGGGTGAGCCGCTCGGGAGGTTGCGACCACGGCGGCCGCCATGGGGTTTCCACACATCTGACGATAGCCCTCCGGCGCCGGAAAACCGTTCGGGAATCGTCGGGGGCGGCGCATATGGTGGCGCCATGGACTCCGTACGAACCGCCGCCGAGCCCGTAGTGCGGCGCTCGTACGGCGGGCCCGGCGCGACCGGTGAGCCGGCGATCGCGCTGCGCGGCGTGGTGAAGCGGTTCGGCGACCTCACCGCGGTCGACGGGCTCGACCTCGAGGTGCCGGCCGGCATCTGCCTGGGCCTGCTCGGGCCGAACGGCGCGGGCAAATCGACCACGATGCGCATCCTCACCGCCCAGGCGGTGGCCGATGCCGGGGTCGTCGAGGTGCTCGGCTATCCGGTGCCGCGCCGGTCCAAGCACGCCCGCGCCGAGATGGGCGTCGTGCCGCAGCAGGACAATCTCGACGAGGAGCTCACCGCGCGGGAAAACCTCGAGGTCTTCGCCCACCTCTACCGCGTGCCGCGGGAGCGGCGCCGGGCCGCGGTCGACGACGCGCTGGCCCTCGCCCACCTCACCGAGCGACAGCTGACCCGGGTGCGCGACCTGTCCGGCGGCATGCGGCGCCGGCTGCTGATCGCCCGCGGGCTGGTGCACAAGCCCCGCCTGGTGCTGCTCGACGAGCCGACGGTGGGGCTCGACCCGCAGGTCAGGTCGGAGCTGTGGGGCCTCATCGACGGGCTGCGCGCCGGCGGCACCACGGTGCTGATGTCGACGCACTACATCGAGGAGGCCGAACGGCTCGCCGACGACTGCGCCCTGATGTCGCGCGGCTCGATCGTGGCGCGCGGCGCGCCGGCCGCGCTGGTGGCCGAGCACGCGGGCGAGCGGGTGATGGAGCACTACGGGCCGCCGCACCGGCTGGCCGAGATCGAGGGGCTGGCGCGCGCCGCCGGGCTGCCGACCCGGCGCACCGGCCCATCGGTGTCGATCCTGCGGGCCGAGCGGATGCCGCCGTCGCTGGCCGACGAGCTGGGTCCCGACGGCGTGTCCCGGGCCGCCAACCTCGAGGACGTCTTCGTCGTCCTCACCGGGGAAAAGGTCGAATGACCTGCCCAGCACGCGCCGGCCATGCGACTCTGCCGGCCCCCCTTTCCACGTCCCGTACGCCTTTCCTTCGTCTCTGGTGGTGACCACACGATGAGCACGGCGCAGGCGGGCACCGCCCGCACCGGCGCCGCCGCGCCGGCCGGCATGCCGTTGCGGCGGTTCGAGCTGGCCGCGCTGCGCGGCACATGGCGGCACGAGTTCGCGCTGTTCAAGCGCTTTTGGCGCACGTCGTCGTTCGCCGCGTTGCTCGAGCCGACCTTCATGATGCTGGCCTTCGGGTACGGTTTCGGGTCGCTGGTGTCGATGATCGGCGAGTATCGCTACCTCGAGTTCATCGGCACCGGGATGGTGGGCACGGCCGCGCTGTTCACCTCGGCGTTCCCCGGGATGTTCAACCCCTACATCCGGCGGGTTTTCCAGCACACCTACGACGCGATGCTGGCCACCCCGCTCGACGTGCACGAGCTGGTCACCGGCGAGGTGGTGTGGCTCGCGGGCAAGTCGTCGATCTACAGTTGCGCGCCGGTGGTGGTGGCGATGGCGTTCGGGCTTGACCCGAGCCCCGGCATGCTGGTCATCCCCCTCATCGTGTTCGTGACGGCCCTGGGCTTCGCGCTTTTCGGGATGTGGACGTCGACCGTGGTGCCGTCGATCAACTCCTTCGACTACGTGATCACGGGCGTGGTGACGCCGACATTCCTGGTCGCCGGCACGTTCTTCCCGGTGGACACACTGCCCGGCTGGGTGCACATCGCGGCGCAGGCCAATCCGCTGCTGCACTGCGTTGAGCTGGTGCGGCACGCCGTCTTCGGCTTCCGCCCGCTCGCCGACCTCGGGCATTTCGCCGCACTGCTGGCCTTCGCCGCCCTGATGTGGGTGATCGCCGTCCGCGGCATGCGCCGCCGCCTCATCGGCTAAGAGGGTGTGGACGCTCCCGACCGGGGATGTGGATGCCAGGCGCACTCTCGTCGACACGACGCCGCGGGCGAGACCGCGGCGTGTCGGGTTGATCATGAATTGGGAGGGTGGGACCTCGCGGGAGACGGTCCGCCGCCTCGGAACCGGCAGGTTGGGCGAACTACGGATAACGGCGCACGGACGGCGAACGGGACGCACGATTCAGCACGATGCTGAAGGAGCAGGCTCGCCTGCGACTCGGCAAGCAATAAAGATCGCACCTAACGCGACTGCCGCTAGAGAGTGCGGCTCATCTTACCCTGAAAATCGTGAGAACAATTCGTTGAGGCGGGAGTTGATATGGCCGCGAATGGACACCGCGATCAATCTTCAGCCGTGTTGTAATCGGACGATGTGTTCCCGGTTCGAGGAGGCTTCCATGCATCCATCTTTACGAGGAATCGGTGTTCTCATCGGAACAATGGCGCTCACATGCACCATGACCGCCGCTGCTCACTCCAGCACTGCGCAGATCGGCCAGGTCCAGTTCAGCATCGTCTACCACAGCGGCAAACCCACCAAGTCGGTTACGCTGACCTGCCTGCCGACCGGCGGTGACCACCCTGACGGCGAGGCGGCGTGCGCGGACATGATCGCGGCGAGTGGCGACGTGGCGAGGATTCCTCCGGCCAGGGCCGCGTGCCTCGCGTACTTGGACCCGGTCACTGCGGACGCCGTGGGATTCTGGAACGGTCGTTTCATCACCTACAGTAAGGAGTTCACCAACGAGGGCTGTGCGAGGGTTGCGACCGGAGGCCATGTCTTCAACTTCTAACCTCGGCCCTTCTGTGCGCCGGTGCAATGGGATGCGAAGCTGCGCGGCTTTTTGGATGGGCAGGGCCCAATTGGTTCCCAGGCGCATGAGGTAGTGGCGATGACGCCGCGTTCGCCGGCCAATACGCTGAGGGTTCGCGGTTTGTCGACGTATCCGTCGAGCCATTCTCGTCTGATCCCCCGACAGGCGGTGGAACGCCGGTATGTGCGGTGCTGCGGCACGCCGTCATGCTTGAGCAGCCTGCGGATGGTGATGGCGGCGCAGCCGGGGGTGGCACCGGCTGTAATGAGCCGGCCGCCTGGGCCAGGTCCGACAGCGCCCGGCCCAGCCGCGCCACCGCGTCGGCCAGCATGCCGCCGCCCAGCCGCCCGTACCCGAGGACGAGCGCCGGCGGCGGTGACCCGGCCGACCACAGCCCGGCTGCGCCCTCGACGGCGACCCCGCGCCGCGCCGCCGCATCTACGGCGTCCTGCTCCACGTACCCGGGCGGCAACTCGACGTACAGGTGCAGGCCCGCCGACACCCCGCGCACCCGCACCCCCGGCAGGTGCTCGTGCAGCGACGCGGCCAGCAGGTCGCGCCGGGTCCGGTAGCGGCGGCGCACGGCGCGCAGGTGCCGGTCATAGGCGCCGGACTCGATGAGGTGGGCGAGGACGTGTTGGTCGATCACCGGGCCGCCGAGATCGGTGTAGGCCCGATAGTCCCGCACCCGTTCGGCCAGCGCGGCCGGCGCGACCAGCCAACCGAGACGCAACCCGGGCGCCAGCGCTTTGCTCACCGAGCCGGCCAGGATGACCCGGTCCGGATCGATGCCCTGCAGACAGCCGATGGGGTCGCGGTCGTAGCGGAACTCGGCGTCATAGTCGTCTTCGATCACGAGCCCGTCCACGTCGCGGGCCCAGCCGATGAGCGCGGAGCGCCGGTGCGGCGCCAGCACGACTCCCGTCGGGTACTGGTGGGCGGGGGTGACCAGCACCACCCTGGCCTTGGTCTTGGCCAGGGCCGCGACGTCGATGCCGTCGGCGTCCACCGGGACGGGCACGAGGTCGACTCCGGCGCCGCGCAGCAGCGGCAACTGGCGCGCGCTGGCCGGGTCCTCGACGGCGAGCACGCGATGCCCGTCCTCGGCGAGCAGCCTGACCACGATCGCGAGGCCGTGCGCGACGCCGCCCGTCACGACGATCTGGTCCGGCGGCGCGTTGGCCGCCCGTACCCTGCCGAGATACCCGGCCAGCTCCGTGCGCAGCGCGATCACCCCGGCCGGGTCGGGATAGGTCAGCTCGTCGTTCGGCAGCGTACGCAGTACGTGCCGGGCCGCGGCGAGCCATCGATCTCGCGGGAACGCCGAGAGGTCCGGCACCCCCGGGCGCAGGTCGTAGGGCAGGTCGGGGCCGGCCGCCGGCCGGCGCGGCCGGTCCGCCGGCGGCGGGCGATCGGGTGTGGCCAGCGGCGCCACTCTGGTGCCCTCGCCGCGGTGGGCGACCAGGAAACCTTCGGCGATGAGCTGCTCGTACGCGGTGACGACGACGCCACGGGACACGATGAGCTCCTGTGCGAGGTCGCGGCTGGAGGGCAACCTCGTACCGGCGACCAGCCGCCCGGCCCGGATGGCCGCGCGCAACTCAGCGGCGATCTGGTCGGAAAGTCGACCCGCCGTCCGATCGAAGTGGAGATGGAGGTCGGTCATATTTTTGTGTTCATCAGCCCCCATGCCCCCCTCGTTTGGTGAACTTACCAGTAAGCGATCACCAGCAAAGCACCATTTGGTCGCCGATCTGGCGATGTGATCGGCCCCGCACGTCGAACCACCTATGTCCCCTCACGACCGGAGGGTGCGGAGGGTCTCTAGCATTGGTTGTCCCAGCCGGATCGTCGTCCGAGGATGGCAGCATGCCTGAGTTCGCCTTCACCGAACTGCTCCCCGTGGGTCCCGACGAGACCGACTATCGCCTCCTCACCACCGACGGGCTGTCCACCTTCACGGCCGGCGGCCGTACGTTCCTCGAGATCGAGCCCGGCGTGCTGCGGATGCTCACCGAGACGGCCATCCGTGACATCTCCCACCAGCTACGGCCCGCGCACCTCCGCCAGCTGCGCGGGATCCTCGACGACCCCGAGGCCTCCCCCAACGACAGGTTCGTGGCGCTCGACCTGCTCAAGAACGCCAACATCGCGGCCGCCGGGGTGCTGCCCATGTGCCAGGACACGGGCACCGCCATCGTCATGGGCAAACGGGGCCAGCACGTCATGACCGACGGCCGGGACGAAGAGCACATCGCGCGCGGCGTGTACGACGCGTACACCAAGCTCAACCTGCGCTACTCCCAGCTGGCGCCGATCAACATGTGGGAGGAGAAGAACACCGGCACCAACCTGCCCGCGCAGATCGAGCTGTACGCGGCGGAGGGGGCGGCGTACAAGTTCCTGTTCATGGCCAAGGGCGGCGGCAGCGCCAACAAGTCGTTCCTCTACCAGGAGACCAAGGCGATCTTGAACCCGAAGCGGCTGCCGGTCTTCTTGGAGGAGAAGATCCGGTCGCTCGGGACCGCCGCCTGCCCGCCGTACCATCTCGCGATCGTGATCGGGGGGACCAGCGCCGAGTACGCGCTGAAGACGGCCAAGTACGCCTCGGCGCACTATCTCGACGCGCTGCCGGGCGGCGGCTCGGCGAGCGGGCACGGCTTCCGCGACCAGGAGCTTGAACAGCAGGTCTTCGAGCTCACCCAGCGCCTCGGCATCGGCGCGCAGTTCGGCGGCAAGTACTTCTGCCACGACGTACGGGTGGTCCGGCTGCCCCGGCACGGCGCGTCCTGTCCGGTGGCGATCGCGGTGTCATGCAGCGCCGACCGGCAGGCGCTTGCCAAGATCACGGCCGACGGCGTCTTCTTGGAACAGCTTGAGACCGATCCGGCGAAGTACCTCCCGGAGACCACCGACGACGAGCTCGACGGCGACGTCGTACGGATCAACTTGAACCGGCCCATGAGCGACATCCGCGCCGAGCTCTCGAAATATCCGGTCAAGACCCGGCTGTCACTGACCGGGCCGCTCGTGGTGGCGCGCGACATCGCGCACGCCAAGATCAAGGAGCGCCTCGACGCCGGCGAGCCGATGCCGGACTACCTGCGCGATCACGCCGTCTACTACGCGGGCCCGGCGAAGACCCCGGAAGGATACGCCTCCGGCTCGTTCGGGCCGACCACGGCCGGGCGCATGGACTCCTACGTCGAGCAGTTCCAGGCCGCCGGCGGTTCGATGGTGATGCTCGCCAAGGGCAACCGCTCCAAGATCGTCACCGAGGCC
>CALAED010000064.1 GCA_937891035.1 uncultured Thermomonosporaceae bacterium
CACCCGTTTGTCGACCAGCGGCAGGTCGACCACGGCGCCGCCGACCTCGCCGTCTGGGCCGCCGGAGAACTGCACGCCGAGCGAGGCCGACTCCGACAGCACGGCCATGCGCGTAGATGTCGCGATGAGCGTCTTGGACGGGACGCAGTCGGTCAGCACGCAGGCGCCGCCGGGCCCGTCACGTTCGATCAGGGTCACATCGGCGCCGAGTTGCGCCGCGACGAGGGCGGCCTCGTAGCCGCCCGGCCCGCCGCCGAGGATCGCGATGCGTGTCACAGACTTCATTCTTCCTCACGTGGTGGTATCGGAGGCCCCCCGCGCCAGAAGGTCGTACGCTTGCAGACCGTGGCTCTGTACGCGGCGTACGCATCCAACATGGACCCTGAGCAGATGGCTCAGCGCGCCCCGCATTCGCCCCTCCGAGGGACCGGTTGGCTTCCGGGCTGGCGGCTGACCTTCGGCGGCGAGGACATCGGCTGGGAGGGCGCGCTGGCCACCGTCGTCGAAGACAGCGCCGAGACAGTGTTCGTCGCGCTCTACGACGTACCCGAATGGGACGAACAAGAACTCGACCGGTGGGAAGGCACAGAACTCGGCGTCTACCGCAAGATCCGGGTTCGGGTCGAGGCGCTCGACGGCGACGTGCTGGCCTGGCTGTACGTCCTTGACGACTATGAGGGCGGCCTGCCATCGGCCCACTACCTCGGCATCCTCGGGGACGCCGCCGAGAAGGCCGGCGCCCCCGACGACTATGTCAAGGGCCTACGGGCCCGGCCCTGCAAGTCACTCGGCGACTGATAGATCTCACCGATCTCACGTGCGCGACTGGTCGGCGGCCAGCGGATACAGGCCGAGGAATTCCGGGTCGCCGCCCGGCCGCAGCCTAAGCACCGGCAGTTCGGTGAAGACGCGGTTCCCGGTGTCGGGGTGGATCAGGATCTCACCCGAGGCTCCCGGCACGCTGTTGCTGGGCGAGGACAGCAGGTAGAGGTGGTCGCGGACCTTGGCGGGCGCGGGCAGACGCTGCCCCAAAGCGGCGCGCCGGATGGCCTTGGCCGCCGCGAAGAACGCGTCGTGGGACATGATCGCCCAGCCGGTGCGCAGATGCTCGGGTTCAAAGCCGAGCTCTCGGAACGACTCTTGGAACTGCTCATAGCGACCCGCGTCGGGGCCCGTGCGCAGCACGGACGGTTCGGCCAGCGGCGCGTAAATCAGCGAGATGGGGTTGCGGGCGGAGCTCAGCGCTGCGGCCACCCGCTCATTTTCGGGGCTGTCCAGGATGAGCCGGACGGCGTCGGAGCCGGTCACGATCGTGATCGGCTCCGGATGACAGTTCCGGTTGCTCAGATAGCCGATGAACTGCGGCAGATCGCGGCCGCGCCCAGCGTACATGATCATGTCGTGGGGCCGGTCGCTGCACAGGTTGCCGACGATGACGTCGAACTCGGTGCCCGGGTTTTCCCCGAAGGGGTTGCCGACCGCTCCGCCCGCCTTCCAGTACCGCTCCATGTCCTTTTTGAACGCCGTCGTGAGCGATTCGGCGTACAGATCGCCCTGCTTGGCGGAGTTCACCAACATGGCCCGGCGGAGCCGTGTCTTTTGGGCCACATGCTGGGCGAGCACGGCCACCTCGTCGCCGACCCGCGGATTGACCCGGGCCAGGCCGTTGGCACGGGTCTTGTCGATCATGTCGGTGGTGACGATGTCGGCGACCATCGGCAGATTCGCGGTGCGCAGCCGCTGGGCGGCCCACAGCGTCTCGCTTTGGCTCAGCCCGAGTCCGGCCACTGCCACGAGGTGATCGGGGCCGTCGACCATCTCGATCAGATCGTCTGCGATCTGTCGCCAGTGCCCTTCCGTGCTGTCCATGTTCGCCAGGACGAGCTTGATCAGCGGCCTGTCGCCGACGTGGTCCTCCCGATTAGCGCGGTGTTGGCCGGCGACGGCGCCCTCGAGCTGATGGACCACCCGTTCGTCGGGGTTGGTCAACGGGCCGGCGAACGCCACCGTGACGTACGTCCCCTCGCCGCCCCGGGTGGCGTGGTCGTTCTCCTTGCCCAGGGCGGTCATGACCTGCTCGAAGCGGGGCTCGAACGCGTAGGAGCCGGTCACCCCGATGCATTCGGTGCGCGCCTGCTCGCCGGCCCCCACCTCGACGCGGAGCACCCCGGGCGCACACTCCGGATCGCCGCGAACGAGCACGTAGACCAGCCCGGCGGCCAACAGGGCCACGACGGCGATGCCGGCTCCGACCACCCGGCCGCGCTTCGCACGCGGCACGTCAAAGATGCCACTTTCTTTTTTTCTGATCACCAGTTCAGCTCCATAGATCGGCGAGCGAGCCGTAGCGCTCCGCCTCGGCAAACAGCAGGGCAAGTCCGTCAGCGGCGAACGGCGCGACGTCGCGGAGGGCCTTCTCGATGGCGCGGTACAACGGCGCGCGTTCGCTGGTCGCGAGCGGCTCGGCCGCGATCCACAGCCCGGCCACCAGCAGCGCCATCGATCCGGCCAGCCGGTTGCTCTGGTCGGGCCGCCGCCCGGTCAACGTCCCGATATGCCGGGCCGGGGCCCCGGTGGGCGGCGTACGCATCGGCGCCCGCGTGACCGAGTGCAGCAGATCCAGCCATTTCGCGACGTCCACCTCCGGCGCGCACAGCCGCTCGCTGAGCTCGTCGGTGACGTACTTGAGCTCGCCGAGAGCCAGCGCGTGCTGCAATTCCCCGGCGGCGTCGTCCCGGTCGGCGGCATGCCGGCGCAGCCAGCCGTGCACCGCGGCCCACCCGTCGGCCGCCAGCTCGTCCCGCTCGGCCAGGCGTTCGAGCAACAGCCTGCGCAGCACCGGATGCATGATCGACGTTCCCGGTGTCGCCCCGGGCATCCACAGCTCGGGCCGGGTCACCGACTCGGCATCGTCGTCGCGCAGCAGCCCGCTGTGCTCGGCCAGCTGGGCCGCCTGCCCCATGTCGCGGGCGGCCGCGCAGGTGACGAGGTCGTCCACATTGATGTCAAGCCGGGCCGGGTCGCCGAGAAGAACGCGCCAGAGCCCGTCCCGTACCGTCCGTACCGCGCCGGCCGCGCCGCCTGGCCGCGCCGCCCGCGCCGTCCCGGCGCCCCCCGCGGCCGTCCCCGCGGGCAGCCCGTCCAGCGGTTCGCCGGACAGCTCGCCCGGCAACGCTCCCGGGGGTCGTTGCGCCAGGACCCGCCGAAGGTCGACCGGGTCGCACGGCTCCTCGGCGATCGCGCCGAGGAGCAGCGACGTGGCGCCCGGATGGCCCTGGGTGAACGCGTGGACGGTGAGCGCCACGTGCCCGGGGTTGCAGTCGCGCAGCTCCCGGTCGGCGACCATGGTGCGCACGTCCGCCTCGGAGAGATCGGGCAGCCGCACCGGATACCACCAGCGTCGTCGCCCGGGCCGATGCTCTCGCCGCCCGAGGTAGTCGTCGACGCCGGCGTGCTCGGTGCCGGGGATGATCTCGGTCGGCTCGGCGACCCTGGCGCCCAGCGGGCC
>CALAED010000065.1 GCA_937891035.1 uncultured Thermomonosporaceae bacterium
CGTGTGACAAGGCCTACCTCGACATGAAGTACACCCCGAGCACGCCGTTCGGGCTGAGCTGGTGCGCCCTCGTCGAGGCGCAGGACTCCTACGGCTGGGATCCCGCCCAGATCGTCGAGGGCGTCACCGACGAGGTCATCAGCGGCGTCGAGGCCCCGTTGTGGAGCGAGACCATCGACGACGTCGGCGACGCGGAGTTCATGGCCTATCCGCGCCTGGCGGGGATCGCCGAGATCGGCTGGTCGCCGGCCGCCGGGCGGACCTGGGAGGACTACCGGCTGCGACTGGCCGCCCAGGGCCCGCGCTGGGACGTGCTCGGCGTGAACTTCTACCGTTCCCCGCAGGTCCCCTGGGCGACCGAGTAGGCGCCCGGCGAGATCGACACCGCCTGCGAGGTCGGCGCCGGCAGCGAGATAGGCGCCGGCGGCGACCTCGCAGGTGCTTTCGCTGACCGCTGAAGCGGCGCGGCACCACCTGACCAGCGCAAACACCCGACCGTTGCCGTCCGCGCGCGGCCCGCGATGGGTAATCGGCGACCGACGGGGAACCCTCTGGGCGCATCATCTCGTCCAATCCGTACGTCACAGCGCCAAACCCGTCGCAACACCCCAGAGAAGCCACACCCCCGCCGCCACAGCTGGAGGTCAGCGCATGGCGGAGCCAGTCGATAATCGCCGGGCCGAACTCATCGCGGCCGCCCAGGCGAAATGGATAGCCGCCCTCACCGACATGGGCGGACGCAACACATTGCTCTACTACAAGGATCGGCGCGCCAGCACCCTCGACCTGGCCGGCGCCGACCCGCAGGTGCTCGACCGGTTCTTCACCACGGGGTCGGTCCGCGTGACCAAACTGTTCCGTGACGCCGATCTTCGGGCCGACGCCATCCGCCGAGTGCAGACGATCTACCGCAAGGCCAAGGAGCTGGCCGAAGAACGCGGCATCAACGCGGGTTACCTCGCCACCGGCCTGGCAAGGTGGGACGAGCTGTTCCTCGAGCCCGCCGCCCCGGTGCTGCTGCGCGGCTTGACGATCTCGCCGACCCGGGCGCGCCATGACGACTTCGACCTCACGCTCGACGACGACAGCGAGGTCAACCCGGTGCTGCTGCACAAGCTCGCCACGGTGTTCGGCGCCGAGGTCGGCGGTCTTGGCGGTGGGCCGGCCACCGATCCCGAGGCGGTCTACGAACGGCTGCGCCGCATCGCCAAGGACGCCGACGTGCCCGGCTTCGACATCGCCCCGCGCAGGGTCGTCGGCACGTTCACCTATGCCAAGCTGCCCATGGTCCGCGACCTGCAGAACGCGGGCGAGTTGCTGGGCGACAGCGACGTGGTGGCCGCCATCGCCGGCGACCCCGAAGCGCAGACGAGCCTCAACCCGGCCCACCGGGTCTCCGGCATCGACGCGGCCACCGACGAGGCCGCCCGTGACCACGCCCGTGACCACAACCGTGACGCCGAAGGCGACGCAGACGGTGACGAAGGCATCGACGGCGGAGAAGGAGAAGAAGACTCCGGCACCGGCGCTGACGTTCGCGACGACGCCGCGCTCGTCCTCGACGCCGTGCCGCCGGAGGATGACTACACGGTCCTCGACGCCGACTCCTCGCAAAGCAGCGCGATCAACGCGGTGTTGCGGGGCGGCAGCCTGGTGGTCCACGGCCCGCCCGGCACCGGCAAGAGCCAAACGATCGCCAATCTGATCGCCACGCTGGTGGCCCGCGGCAGGAAGGTGCTGTTCGTCGCCGAGAAGCGGGCCGCGATCGACGCCGTACTGTCGCGTCTCAAGGGCGTGGGCCTGGGCGACATCGTCCTCGACATCCACGACGGGACCCGCGACCGGCTGCGCATCGCCCGCGATCTGGGCGCCACCCTCGATCGCTCCCAGCAGATCTCGCCGCCCGACGTACTGAACCTGCACCGGCGCCTGGTCGACCGGCGCCGGCGGCTCGCCCAGCACGCGGACGCGCTGCACGAGGTCCACCGGCCGTGGGGGGTCACCGCCTTCCAGGTGCAATCGGCGCTGCTCGGCGTCCCCGCGGCGGCCAAGACGGCCGTACGGCTGCCCGACGTCGAGCGGATCAGCGGCGACATGGTCGACCGGCTCCGCGATGAGCTGCGCGAGTACGCCCACCTCGGCGGATTCACGCTGCGCCCCGATTCGACGCCCTGGTACGGCGCCGCCGTCCACGAGCCGCGGCAGG
>CALAED010000066.1 GCA_937891035.1 uncultured Thermomonosporaceae bacterium
CGCCTGTTCGGTCGGCATCGACACCGTGTGCGTGGTGGCGTCGCGTTCGAGATCGACGAAGGTCGACCCGTCGCTCACGACGTACTGCATGTCCTGGACGTTGGGCACGTCGGCGCGTGGAAAGAACACCTCGGACGTGACGCCCTTGGTCACGGTGAACCAGACCTTCGACGTCGCCGCCGTCGCCGTGCCGAGCGCCATCTTCTCGCCGGTCGTCCACGATGCGCCGCCGCCCGGCGCACCCGGCGCCTCACCCGCGGCGTGTGCCGGGATCGCCGCAGCGGCCGCCACCATCGTCGGCGCCGCGCAGCCGAGCAACACCGCCACGATCATCCTCGTCCAACTTCGACCGCGCGTCCCGGTCATGTACCAGCGCATCGCCACGGCTCCTCGGTGCCTCACGACGGGTGTCCGCAGGCACCATAGACAGCTTTGGCCGGCCGGCTCCCGGCCGGAAGCGGTCAGCGGTCAGCGGGCCTGTCAAGAAAACCGGTCAACGCGTCGGAACGCATGAGCACGCGCCGCGGAGCGCGCGGCGGAACGGGCTCAGTACACGTTCACGCCGAAGACCCGCAGCGGCTCGGTCACCGGCTGGAAGAACGTGGTGCCACCCGACCGGCAGTTGCCGTTGCCGCCCGAGGTCAGCCCGAGCGCGGTGCCGCCGCTGAACAGCGGGCCGCCGCTGTCTCCCGGCTCGGCGCACACGCTGGTCCTGATCAGGCCGCGCACGGTCCCTTCTGGGTAGTTCACCGTCGCGTTGACCGCCGTCACCCTGCCGCTGTGCAGCCCGGTGGTGCTGCCGCTGCGCCGCACCGACTGACCGACCACGGCGTTCGCCGCGCGCGTGATGTCCTGGGAGCCGCCGTTGTACAGGTTGACCGTCCCCGGGTGGGCGACGCCGGCCTGATAGCGGACGATCGCGAAGTCGTTGCCGGGGAAGCTGCTGCGCGCCGTGGTGCCGAGCCGTGTTCTCCCCGCCGCGTCGGCGAACCAGGTGCCGGCATTGTTGCCGCAGTGCCCGGCGGTCAGGAAGAAGAACGTGCTGCCGCTGCGTACGTTGAACCCCAGCGAACACCGGCTGCCGCCACCGAAGATCGCGTCGCCGCCGCGGGCGAGCGTCGTGAGCCGGCCGGGGATGCGCTCCACCCGCGCCATGTCGCCGAGCTGGGACGCGGCCGCACGGACTGAGGAGAGACGGGCGCCGGCGACGGACCGGTCGGCCCAGACGACGACCTGATCGGTCGCCGGGTCGATCGCCCACCCGGTCCCGGGTGTGGTGACCAGATTCCCCAGCGCGGTCGTCGCCTTCGCCAGATCGGCGCCGCTGTAGGAGACCATCTTGGGAGTGCCGCCCGCGGCCCGTACGGTGCGCGCATCGGCCGCGTTGGTCACCGTGGTGATGACGCGTCCCGTGGCGCGGTCGAGATAGGAGCCGGCGCTGCGCGCGCCAAGCCGCTGGGTCAGCGTGGCGGCGACCGCGCCTGGATCGGCGGAGACGGGAACGCTGGTCTGATTGGTGACAGCGACCGGACTTCCCTCTTGCTGCTGCCGGCCGTGGAACGTGCCGGGCAGGACATAGACCGCCGCACCGGCGAGTCCGAGCACCGCGCCGATCATGCCGCCCTGCCAAGCGACCCTGTTCGCCCTGCTCTTGGGACGGGCCCTGGTGCCTCTGCTTCTCATCTGCGCCTCCCGGGGTGGGCCTCGACGAGATCACCGAGCATCTCGCGGGGAGTTACGGGGCCGATGCGGGACCGGTTCATCATTGTTAAGAGGATCATTCCGGAAAGGATCGCTGTCGTGTCAGAGAATCGGCCAACCGGACATGAGATCGGGCCTGAAATCGAGACGGGGCCTGGGACTGGGGCCAGGCCCGCGACCGGGCATGGGCGGCGGCTGGAGCACATTCGGGCCGGTGACCTGAGCTCGGACACCGCGCAGACCACCGGCATGCGCCGGTTCGCGGCCATCTCCGGGACGACCGCCGGCGCGCGGCGGCTGTGGATGGGCCGAACGCATGTCGCGCCCGGCGCCAACTCGGGCGACCATCATCACGGCGAGTCGGAGACGGCCATCTATGTGGTCTCCGGGCATCCGGTGTTCGTGTTCGCCGACGGCCGTGACGAGGTGCGGATCGAGACGTCCCCCGGCGACTACGTGTTCGTGCCTCCGTACGTACCGCATCGCGAAGAGAACCCGTCGGCCGACGAAGAGGCCGTCGTCGTGATCGCCCGCAGCACTCAGGAGGCCATCGTGGTCAACCTCCCCAGCCTGTGGGCCGCCGCACCGTGAGCCGTGCGGGCCCGCGCGCCGCCCGCCCGGTCGTGCCCGCCCGGTCGCGCCGCCCGGCGGTGGCGGTTCGGCGGCCGGTCAACCGCGTCACCGGGGCGTCACCGGAGTCGCCCGTCGTGGGCTGTGCTCTCCTGGGCGGCGGGGCGGGAAGACAGTGTGGCCCGGCGGACTTATAGGACGGCATGAAGGCGATCGTTTATACGCGCACCGGCGGCACGGATGTGCTGCGACTGGTCGACCGTCCCATGCCCGCACCCGGCCCCGGCGAGGTGCGGATCAAGGTCCATGTGTCCGGCGTCAACCCGACCGACTGGAAGTCCCGCAGCGGCGCGGCCTCGATGGGGTCCGGCTTCCCCGAGCAGGTGCCCAACCAGGACGGCTCCGGCGTGATCGACGCGGTCGGCGACGGCGTGGACGCAGGCCGGGTCGGCCAGCGGGTCTGGCTCTGGGAGGCGGCCTACCGGCGGCCGAGCGGCACGGCCCAGGAATACCTCGTCCTGCCCGAGCGGCAGGCGGTGCCGCTGCCGGACGGCGCCTCCTTCGACCTCGGCGCGAGCATCGGCATCCCCGCCATCACCGCGCACCGCTGCCTCACGGTGGCCGACGGCGGGCCCGAGCGGCTCGCACCCGGCGCGCTGTCCGGCCGTACGGTCCTCGTCGCGGGCGGCGCCGGCGCGGTCGGCAACGCGGCGATCCAACTGGCGCGCTGGGCGGGGGCCACGGTCGTGACGACGGTGAGCGGCCCGGAGAAGGCGCGCCTGGCGACCGCCGCCGGCGCGCACCACACCGTCAATTACCGCACCGAGGACGCCGCGGCGGCGGTGCGGAGCGCGGCACCCGACGGCGTCGACATCGTCGTTGAGGTCTCGCCGGCGGTGAACGTGAGCCTGGACGGCGCGGTCATCGGGGCGAACGGCGTCGTCGCCGCCTACGCCACCGACGGCGGCGCCGAGGTGGCGCTGCCCATCAGGCCGTTCTTCGTGCCCAACGTCCGCTGGCAGTTCGTGCTCGTCTACACCATGCCGGACATCGCCAAACAGCACGCCATCGCGGCCGTGACGGACGCCGTCACCGTCGGCGCGCTGCGGGCGGGCGAGGCGGCGGGCCTGCCCCTGCACCACTTCCCGCTGGCCGACACCGCCAAGGCGCACGCGGCCGTCGAGGACAACGCCGTCGGCAAAGTCCTGATCAACGTTCTCCAGAACTGATCCGGCCAGCCGCCCTGCCGCCGGCGTCGCCGTCGCCGCCGCCGCGGGTCGGCGTCAGGGCTCGGACTGGATGGGGATGCGGAGGACGAAGCGGGCGCCGACCTTGCTGTCTTCGATGGTGAGGCTGCCGCCGTGCGCCTTGGCGATCTCGCGGGCGATGGGGAGCCCGAGCCCGGTGCCGTTGACGTCCTTGTGGCGGGCGGCCTCCAGGCGGGCGAAGCGCTGGAAGACGACCTCCCTGTGCTCGGGGGCGATGCCGGTCCCGTCGTCTTGCACCTCCAGGACGGCGACATCGTGCTCGGCCCGTACGGTGACCTTGATCAGGGACCTGGCGTGGCGCTCGGCGTTGTCGAGCAGGTTGGTCAGCAGGCGGTTGAGCCGGAGCCGGTCGCCGACCACGAGCACCCTGGGCTGCAGATCGGTCCGTACCTCCTTCGTCCGGGTACTGCGCCGAAGCTCGGCGGAGACCAGGCCGGGCAGATCGATGGTGTCGACGTCGCGCGGGACGCCCGCGTCCAGCCGGGCCAGCGTCAGCAGGTCGGTGACGATGGCCTGGAGGCGGTCCAGGCTCTCGAGCACCCGGTTGGCCGTCTCCGGCCAGTCCACGTCCTCGGGGTCCAGCAGCGCCGCCTCGATCCGCGCCCTGATCGCGGTGATCGGGCTGCGCAGGTCGTGCGAGGCGTCGGAGGTGAAGCGCTGGAGCTGCTTGAGCGACCCTTCGAGCCGGTCCAGCGTCGCGTTGACCGTCTCGGCCAACTCTTGGATCTCGTTGTCGGCTTCCGGTACGGAGACGCGGCGGCCGGTGTCGGTGATCGTGATCTCGGCGAGCTCGTCCCGGATCACACTCACCGGCGCGAGCGTCCGGCTGATCGTACGGGAGGTCCCAAACGCGATCAGCGCTACGAGAAGCGCGGAAACGCCAATGCACAGGCCGATGAAGGTGGGACTGACGTACCACGAGACCGAGTCGTTGGCCGCGTAGACGAGCCACTCCCCATCCGGCTGGAACACCCTGTACGAGATGACCGTCGTGCAGCCGGTCAAGCCCCGCGGCGGGCAGAGCTCCCCTTTCGCGCGGATACCGTCGCCACCCGCCCGAAAGGCGGCCATGGGGGGCTTGCCGGTCAGCTCTTTCGTCGACGACACCACCTGACCACGCGCGTTGAGCACCTGGATGGCCTTCGCGTCGCCATTGGGCAACACCCGGGGCACATGGTCACGTTTGACGAGCTGGACGATCTTCAGCGCGGCGCCGGAGGTCTGTTCCGTTCGCCGGTCGACCGCTTGCGTATGGATGGCGACCACGAGGAGCGAGCTCACGGCGAGGCACACCAGTGCCGAGAGGCAACTGGTCAGCACCATCAACCGGGCCCGGATGGGCCATGCCCGCCTTGTGAACAACTGACCTCCCGAAGAGCCCAACCACAAGTCCTCCGTCGGTGGGGCTCTCCAGGTCAGTGACCGTCGGCCGGACTTGTGATTAAGCGCTCAGGGTGAGGAGATCACCCCCAAGAGGCATTTGATCCATACATCGGCAGGTCACACCCATGAAAGGGTAAAGATCCTCGGGAACGCTATGGCGCGGCTTTTTAAGCTCTTTACGAAGGTGCCCGCAGAGCGGCGGCATTCCGGTCGGCCGCCCCCGCCCGCTCCGGCTCGCTCCCGGCTCGCTCCGGTCGCGCTCGCGGCCTGCTCGGGCGCGCTTCCGGGCTCGCTTCCGGCCCGCCGCGGCCAGGTTAGGCGTCCCAAGCCACGATGAACTCGATCAAGTTGATCTTACCGTCGTTGTCGTTGTCGGCGTGTTCGAAGATCGAGTCGATCTCATCGCCGGTGATCTCTTCGCGGCGCGCCGTCATCGCCAGCTTGAACTCAACCGCCGTGATGTACCCGTCGCCGTCCTGGTCGAATTCCTTGAACGTCTGGCTGAGCTCTTCGTTGCGGGACATGATCGCCGGGCCTCCTGACGCGAACTGATGCGAGAGTTCACCTGTGGGGCAGCATAAAAGCACACACACCGGCGATCTCGCCGCTCTAGGCGCGCCTCTCGGTATCGGGTGACGCCGAGGGTGAGGGGTGCAGCGCCACGATGACGCGATGGTCGCGCCCCTCCGCGGCGGCCTCGTCGTGGTACTTGGAGACCAACCGGGTGATCGCGGTGGTGAGCTCCTGGGCGAAGGCGGCCCGGTCGGCGGCGCTCGCGAAGCGGATGTTGGCGTCGATCGCGTACGTGGCGAGGCGCTTATTGGCCTTGGCGGCGCCGGTGATGAGGGCGCCGACCTCACGTACCAGCCGTGCGGCGACGGCCAGCAGCCAGCGGGCGGACAGCTGGTCGGGGGAGCGGGCGGGGTCGGGCTGGACGGGGGCGAGCGCGGCGGGCGAAATGACGTACGAGGCGGCCGTGGCCCGCATGAGCCGTTCGGTGACGTTGCCCTTGCGGCGTTCTTCGACCAGCTCGACCAGGCCGTGCCGTTCGAGCGCGCGCAGATGATAGTTGACCTTCTGGCGAGCGAGGCCCACCTTGGCAGCGAGCATGGTGGCCGAACTGGGCTCGGCGAGCTCGGCGAGTAGCCGGGCGCGTACGGGGTCGAGGGAGACCTCGGCCGCGGCGGGATCTTCGATCACGGCTACGTCGAACATCTCTCCACGCTGTCACCGACAATACTTATTGTCAATGCTGTCAACAGTTGTCGGCCACCCGGGCGGACGGCGCGGCGGCCGGAACATGCCGGGTCGTGTCCGATGGCCAGTCCGGTCGCTCGCTCGGTCGCTCGTCTGGTTGGTGGCCGGGCGGGATGACGATCCCAGGTCAACAGCCCGAAGGTGAGTAGGGATATCCCGCCGGCGACCGCCCGCGCCCGCCACGCCTGCCGCCCGGGGGTCTGCTCGATTGGCACGGTCTGACCGGGGTGCCCGGCTTGACCGGGGCGCCCCTACGCCGACAAGTCGCAGCCCGCGGCGGCCTGGCCGGTACCGGGGCGGCCCGACCGTACCGGGGGCGTACGGCCCCGCACGGCCGTACGGACAACGCCGTACGGCCGTACGAACGCCGGCCCGCGAGGGTTACCGGCAGGACGCGCCGTTCAACATGAACAGCCCGGGCACCGGGTTGGCGCCGCCCGCGGTCTTGGCGGTGATCCCGAACGTGGTGGAGCGGCCCGGCCAGATGACCTTGTTGGCCGTCACGTTCGAGGCGGTGACGGTGGCGCCGGACTGGGACACCGCCGCGAATCGGCCCTGGGTCACCTTCTGGTCGCCGATCCATGCCCAGCGCAGCGCCCAGCCGTTGATCGGCGCCGAGCCGGTGTTGGTGACGGTCACGTCGGCCGCGAACCCGCCGGACCAGGTGCCCTTGACCGCGTAGCCGACCTTGCACGCGCCGGGCGCCGGGACCCGTCCGTCGCCCTGATCGGCCAGGAAGGACGAGATCCAGGAGAGCGCCGAGTTCCAGTTGATCGCGACCTCGTTCGTCGAGAACGAGGCGATGTCGTCGACGAAGCAGAACTGCGGCGCGCACCCGGCCAGCAGGTTCGCGACGAACGGGTCGTCGAGTCCCGCGTTCGCGCCGCCGGAGATCGAGCCGGCCGGCGGGTTCGGCAGGTTCGGGTCGAGCTGGTGGGCCCAGATCCTCGAGTGCTGGTTCTGCGAGCTCACCTCGCCCCAGCCCGTGACGTAGGAGTGATTGAGCGCGTTGCGGCCGAGGATGTAGTCCATCCCCTGCACCGCCCCGGCCTGGTACTTCTTGTCGCGGGTCAGGTCGTAGGCTGTGGCGAGCACGATCAGGTTGTTGATGATGTTGCTGTTGGAGCCCCAGAAGTAGTTGTTCCTGGCGCCCGGCATCGGCAGTCCGTACGCCTCGGCCGCCAGCGTAGCCAGGTAGGAATCGGCGCCGGCGAGCACCGACTGCTGTACCCGCTGCCGGTCGGCGGCCGGCAGCCCGTTCGGCACGGTGGCGAGGTCGAGCCGGCCGAGCGCGGCAGTGGCCGGCCAGTTGAACCCGGTCGGCGTGAACACGTCGCCGGTGTGGTGCGGCGATGCGGTCAGGTCGGCGAGGTACTGCTGCGCGCCCGTGGTGAGGTAGAGCTCGGCGGCGGCCCAATACAACTCGTCGCTGACGTCGCGGTCGCCATAGGCCCCGCCGCCGTTGCTGTCCGCGTCGCTCGCGAACATCGACGGGTGCGCCTTGGCCGCGGTGTACGCGGTCTTGGCCGAGGTCAGGCACTTGTTCGCGAACGCGGTGTCGTACGGCGCGTACAGCCTGGCGCACTGCGCCGCGGTCGCGGCGAGGTTGAGCGTGGCGGCCGTCGACGCCGGGTGCAGCTCACGAAGCTGCGGGTCATCCTCCGGCTGGAGCGGCAGGCCGGTCCAGTTCTGGTCGTGCATCTTGTGATGCGCCATGCCGGCCAGCTGCTGCCCGGCCGGGACCTGCATGCGCATCATGAACTCGAGCTCCCAGCGCGCCTCGTCGAGGATGTCGGGCACCTTGTTGCCGCGCTCGGGCACCCGCAGCGTGCCGTCGCCGAGCGCCGCGCCGCCGCCCGCGCTGAACGCGGTCTTCGTCCGTTCGAAGGCGTTCAGCAGCTGATAGGTGGCGATGCCGCCGTTGACGACGTACTTGCCGTGGTCGCCCGCGTCGTACCAGCCGCCCCGTACGTCGAGCCGGTAGTCGCACACTCCGGGCTGGCACGGCACGTCGGTGTCACCCTGGTTGGGCGCGACGCCCACGTGCCCGGCCGGGCGGGCGTACTCGGCGCCGACCAGGGAGCCGTCGATGGCGATGCCGCTGCGCTGGATGTAGAAGAACTGCAGCGCGTCGGAGCGCAACTGCTTGAACGCGGTTCCGGAGATATCGAACGGGTGACTGACCTCGCCGTCCGCGTGCAGCGTGAAGCCGGTGCCGCCGGCGGTGACGGAGCTGAAGTCGATGGTGTGCACGTTCTGGTTGGATGCCGCGTCGACGCCGCGTGCGGTCGTGGTGCCGTTCGCGACCACGTTGTCGGCGCCGTTCCGCAGCGACCAGGCGACCGGCTCCGTGGCGTCGGTCACCAGCGTGGCGTGCTTGGGGCCGTGCGGCAGATAGCCGACCTGGTTGACCCGCACTCGCGGCCCGGTGTCCGGCTCGAAGGGGACCGGCGGCTTGCCGCCGCGCAGGGACACGTTGTCGACGCACAGGCGGTAGTTCGCCGGGTTCGCGCCGACGTGGAAGACCATCTGCGCGGCGGTCGTGTCGGCGCTCGCGGTGAAGGTGAACTCGAAGTGCTGGGTGTCCGCGGTCAGCGGGATGTCCCGGGAGAAGAACGAGGTGAACGGGTCGACGCCGAGCTGGACGTTTGCGCGGAACGAGGACCCGGGATCGGCGGAGGCGTCGAAGGACAGGGTGTAGGACGAGCCGTTCACGAGCGGGACGTCGTTTTGCCCGACACCGGCGTCCCACGGGTTGGCCAGGCCGCCGGGAACGGTGGTGCACAGCCGCCCATCGCCAGCGCCCACGTCCGTGGTGCCGTAGGTGAACCAGCCCGCGGCGCCGTTGTCGAAGCCGCCGTTCTTCAGCTGCTCGGGGGGATCCTCGGCCCGAGCGGGGGAGACGATCGACTGGCTGGCGAGGACGAGGATGGCGGCGGCGCAACCGGCGATGAACGCGCGGGCCCGCCGGCCAGTTGGTCTGGTCACGAGGTCCTCCGGTATGGCGCCTTGGTTGGGAGCGCTCCCACCGGACCATACGCCGCTTCCCTTTGGCTGCGAAAGGCTGCTGAAAGCCGCGTGAAAACCTCCAGCTGAACGGGGTCAATCGGTGAATGGCTGGAGGCGCCGGCGCCCCCGGACGCCGAGGTTCGTGGGTCGCCGGCCCCGGCTATTGGTGGCTTGGGGCCGGGCGGCCGGCCGCGTCGACGGTGACCTGCCAGCCGTCGCCATCCGGCCGTGCGGCGACCCGGACGTGCCGGCGCATCTCCTCGAGAGGCCCGGAGATCGTGATCTGGTCGGCCTGATAGGTCTCCTTGACGATGCGGGTCGTGTCGAGCCGGGCGACCGGCCGAGCCGCGGTCTCCAGCCGTTCGGCGATGTCGGCCCGCAGGGTGGCGGTCAGGCCGGGAACTTTTTGGCCGAGTTCGGCGAGCACTTCGCGCGGCGATCCGGGCCGTACGGTGGGCCAGGCCGCCGCCACCTCGGAAATAAGCGACTCGGCATATTCATCGACGGCGTCGAAAAACGCTTTGGCGGCGACGCTCGGCCGGCAGTAGATCTGAATGTCGAACGCCTCCGGAAAATAGCGGGCGATGTGCGTGACGCGGTCGCCGCAAAGGACCTGGCCGGCCGGCGATGACGACGCGACGAGCGCACCCTTTTGCAGATCTCCGGGGCTGTCTAGCAGATCTTTGACGGCGGTCAGGACGAGGTCACCGGAATCGAGCGCCCGCAGCACCGCCGCGTTCGGCGCGACCACCTGTAGCTTGAGCGCGCCCGCCACCCTGCCATCGGTCGGCGTCTCGGCGCGGAGGCAGACGAGCAGGCCCTCGGCCGTCGTCCGGTTCATCCGGCCGACCAGCCGCTTGGTGAGCGCGTCGGCGGCGGCGAGGAAGTCGGCGTCCGAGCCGGTGTGCAGCGCGTGGAAAAGCCGTTGCGCCTCGTGCCGGGTGAACGTGCCTGGCGGCGTCGCGTCGGGTGCTTTGGCCATTGTGAACAAGGACTCGACGTGCCCGCCGAGAAAGCCCATGACGCCGTCCTCGATCGGACGGAAGTGCGGAAAGCGAGGTGCCGCGTCGGCCGCGACTCGCGCGTACGTCATGTGCGTGATGTCCAAGGACGCCTCCCGATTCTGTCAGACCGGCTGAATACGATTATTCCCAACCGCACTGACAAAACCGCTGAGCTTCATCGAGGGGCCTTCAGGTCGATGCCCGAATATGATTTCCGGACGCTGTCCCCGACCGACTTCGAGTATCTCGTCGGCGACGTGCTCAACGCCGATCTCGGCCTCCGCCTGCACAGCTACCCCGAGGGCCGCGACCAGGGCATCGATCTGCGGCAGGTCGCCGCGGGCGGGCACACGACGATCGTCCAGTGCAAGCACTACCTCAAGTCCAGCCCGTCCACCTTCCTCACCGCCGTACGAAAGGAGGCGGGCAAGCCGGCGCTGCGCGTCGCCGACCGCTACCTGTTCGTCACCTCACACGATCTATCGGCGGCGCGCGAGGACGAGGTGGCCCGCATCCTCGGCATCCCGCCCGGTGACGTGTGGGGCCCACGCGCCATCAACGACGCGCTGGGCCGCCACCCCGACGTCGAGCGGCGGCATTTCAAACTGTGGCTGTCCTCCACCACCGCACTCGACGCCATCCTCCACGCGGGGCGGTGGCGCCGCGGCGACGCGCTCCTCGAGGAGGCGGCGGACCGCGCGAAGTACTGGGTCGAGACCCCTGCTTACGAGGCGGTGCGCGACATCATCGAGGCCTCGGGTAGCTGCTTGGTCACCGGCCCGCCCGGCGTCGGCAAGACCTTCCTCGCCGAAATGATCGTGCTCGCCGCCGCGCGCGACGGCTGGCAGATCGTCGACCTGTCCGCCGGCATCGAGGACGCCTGGGCCGCCGCGCATCCTTCGACGAGGCAGCTGTTCTATTACGACGACTTCCTGGGCCAGGCCGCGCTGGAGCACACCGCGGCCGCGGCCACCGGCCTCGTCAGGTTCATCTCGTACGTCCGCCGCAACGCCCGGCACAAGCGGCTGATCATGACCAGCAGAGAGCAGGTGCTCGGGCAGGCGTCCGCCGCGATCAGCGACCGGCTGCGGCAACTGGCCGGCGACCCGGCCCGTTACACGATCGCGCTCGACTCGTATGACCCTGCGGTCCGCGCCGAGATCCTCCTCAATCACCTGCACTTCTCCGACCTTCCAGACACGGACCGCGAACGGCTGGGGGTCGACAACCGCATGACCGCGATCGCGCGGCACCCCTCGTACAATCCCCGGCTCATCGAGGCGATCACCAGCGCGCGCGGCCGGGGCGACGAGGTGCTCGACGAGATCATGCGCGCGCTCGACAACCCCGCGCTCGTCTGGTCGGTCAGCTTCGACGCCCTGGCGCTGCCGGCCCAAGATCTCCTGCTGACCCTCGCGACCCATCCGGCGCGCCCTGTCCCGCTGGACGAACTGCGCCGGCTGGCCGCGCCCGACCTCCCTGGCCGCGACTGGCAGCGGGCGGTCAAGTCGCTCGAACCGATGTGGATCCGTGTGACGAACGACGCGGCGACCGGCGAGGCCGACGCCGCCGCCGCCGATCGGACCGCCGTCTTCGCCCACCCGGGCTGCCGGGATTTCCTGCTCGGCCGGCTCGACGATCCTGACCTCGCGGCGGACTGGGTGAGCCGGCTGCGGCGGCCGCGGCAACTGGTCGCGGTCAGCCGGTCGGCTGGGCTGCTCGCGGTCGAGCCCGGCGCGCCGGCGGCGCCGCGCCGCCCGCACCTCGCGCGGGCACTGCTCGCCGCTCGCGCCGACCTGTCCCGGCTCGTCGCGGAGACCCGCGCCGATCGTGCGGCCGATGAACTCCGGACCCTGTGCGACGCCGCCGGGCTGCTGTCGGTGTACGGGACGGCCGAGACCTCCGGTTGGCTGCTCGAACGCGTCTCCGCCCTGCTAGCGCACACCGACCGGATCTCCGCCCCGACCTCTCTGGCGCTTGGCGCGTGGCTGAGCCGTGTCCCCGCCGACGCGACCGCGGCACGCGACGACCTCCTCCACGCGTTGATCACGTCCGCCTTGGCGAACGCACGGACCACTCGCGACCTCGACGGCTACGAGGTGCTCCCCGCCGAGCTCAGGACGGCCGCCGTCCACGACCTGGCCGGCCGTCGGGCCGCCGCCATCATCGACGCCGAACTCGCCGCGCTGGCCGCCGAACCCGATCCGGACGTGATCCGCGAGACCGCCCGCGACCTGGCCGAACGTGCCCAGTGGTACGGCCACGACGTGCACATCAACGCCCTGCTCGACCTCGCCGACGCACTCGCCGCCGACGAAGATCGCGCTCACCCGCCGGCGACGGTCACCGGGCGATGAGCCATCACGCGCTCCCGCCCGTACGGAGCGTTCACAGCGTCGCCGGAATCTCGTCGCGGATCCGGGGGCTTGGCGGCATCGAGGCTGACGGAAGGTCGCGGTCGGTGACGTAATTGATCTCGCAGGTCATGCATAGTTCGTTGGGCTTCGTCGCAAGATCGGCATTTCGGCCCGGCTGGTGTTAGCCTTTGCGCTCCGGACAGAACCCTCTTCGCGGGCCGTCCGAGGGTGGCAACCTGGGCCGGTGGCCTCGTTTGAGGGGAGATGGCGTCCCGTGACGGAGAACTCATATTCGCGTGGCCTGGAGCAAAAGACGCCCAACGTGGCCCGCATCTATGACTATATGCTTGGTGGCAAGGACAATTTCGCGTGCGATCGCGAAGTCGCGACCCTCTTGCTGAACAACCCTCGGACGGCGGCTGCGGTACGGGCCAATCGGCGCTTCCTGATACGAGCCGTCCGCTACCTCGCCGAGGAGGTCGGTGTACGTCAATTTCTTGACATCGGCACGGGCCTGCCCACCCAAGAGAATGTGCACGAGGTAGCGCATCGATATGCTCCGGACGCGCGCGTCGTGTATGTAGATAACGACCCGATCGTCTTGACGTACGCCAGAGCCCTGCTCGACTGCCCCAACGTGCGGATCGTCGACGGGGACCTGCGGCGGCCGACGGAAATCCTGGAGAACCCTGAGGTTCGGCAAATACTCAATTTCGCCGAGCCGGTAGCGATTTTGCTGGTGGCGATTTTGCACTTCGTCATCGACGAGGATAACCCGTACGACGCCGTCGCGACGCTCCGAAATGCCATGGCGCCGGGCAGCTTCCTCGTGATTTCCCATGGCAGCGCGGATGAGTCCGCAGAGGGCTTTTCCGAGGCGGCCGAGCAAGCGTACAATTCGGCGACCGTCGAGCTGGCCCTGCGGTCGCGAGAACAGGTCGCCCGGTTCTTCGACGGCCTGGATATGGTGCCCCCCGGTGTGGTCGCCGCACAAAGCTGGCGGCCGGATATTTCGCCGGACACCGGTATGCCGCTCGGCGTCTATGCGGGCGTCGGGCGCAAGCCAGGCGGCTGATCCACGCCGCTTGCCCGCCCAGCGTGCGACTCGCGGCATCCAGCCACCTCTACCAGGCGGCGAAAACCGGGCCATAAGCCGCAGGTGGACCGACGGTCGCGGCCCAGCGAAACGCTGCTCGCGACGCGTGCAGACTCCCTTCCGCAGGTGCGCGGCCCGATGTCGAGGCGGCGCGGTCAACCGAAGTCCGAGCCGCGATGGAGGCCCGTCCACAACTTCGCCATATTGGTAGTCGCTCAAATACACTCCGGATACAGTGCAGGCCATGGAGTCGCGAACCCTTCCCGAAGCGGTAAAGTCGATCATGCAAGCGCATAGCTGGTCGCAATCCCAACTGGCGCGCGAGCTGGACGTATCCCGCGACTGGATAATCGAAGATCAAGCGCGGCGATCGCGACCCCTCGATCGGCAGGCTGACCCGGCTGCTGGCGACCATAGGATGGGAAGTGGTCATACGCCCCACAAGGGAGAAAACCCCCGTGAAACGCCGGGAATTCATCACTGCGGCCGCATTCGTGACGTTCGTTCCATCACCTAAGGTCGGACCCTACGAAGATCCCACAAATGTACGGGAACTGGCGTGTCGGCTCTTCCGCGCAGAGCATGAGCATGGGGGAGGAGCGATAGCCGCCACCGCGATGAGACACATCCAGCGAATAGCGCCAGCCCTAGAGAGCCGAGACAGGCTACTTCAAGAAGCGGCGTCGGAACTAGCGGTAGAGACCGCCTGGACGTTAAACGACGCGCGCCGATTCGACACAGGAGAAGGCGTGGGGAGACTCGCGCTGGAGCTGGCAAAGCGCAGCAAAAGCCCAGTTGCGCAGTCATGCGCCTACAGTGCCCTGACGGCGATAAATATTGAATGGGGCAGAGCCGATCGAGCTTTGATGTACGCTAAAGACGGCCTTCGGATCCCCGAGGTGCCTGACGGCCAGCAAGCGTGGATGCGTCTGCGCAAAAGCTGGAGTCTTACACTGGTGCGCGGCCGAGAAAGCGCCTCGCGCGAGGAACTGGAAAGCCTGGAAGGGCCGCTGCGGAATCACGGCTTTCCCGACCAATCCTTGTTCGAGATTGCCAACATGATGGGCGTGGCTGGCATAGTGCTCAACGGCATAGCGGCCTATGCGGACGCATACAGCGTACTCGACGAAGCGATTATACAGTTGGATGACTCATCCCCTTACCTCCAAAGCCGTTTCCTGGCACAGCAAGTGATCGCCGCTTTGGGGATGTCTGAGCCATCACTCGCCGCCGATCGCATGCTGGCCCTTGCCCACGTCGCCCCCCACGTCAACTCCCGAAGGCTGGAGAGTTATCTGCGTGACGTACTCACCAAGTCGGACAAATGGCGGGCCGTGCCTGAGATCCGCGACGCCCATGCCCGTCTCAAGCAAGTGACCGTACTCCAGTAGTTCGCGAGACCGTACGCCCAATAAAAAATGAGTTTTCCGAAACGGCCAAGCCACTATATAGCAGGGTGTCTGCCATGGAGATTGTGAGGACGCGGGATGGCAAGACCATCAAGTTGCGGCCGTGTCCGCGATGGTGCACTCGAGACCATCAGTTCGGATCTGTAC
>CALAED010000067.1 GCA_937891035.1 uncultured Thermomonosporaceae bacterium
GCGGGTGTGCGCCGGGGCCGTTGACCTCGACCTTCTCCGTCATGGGGAACGTGACGCCGTAGGTCGTCGAGCAGAACTCGGCGATCTCCTCGGCGGTGCCCGGCTCTTGACCGGCGAACTGGTTGCAGGGCACGCCGAGGACGGTGAAGCCGCGGTCGGCGTAGCGCTCCTGCAGCCGTTCGAGTTCTTCGTACTGCGGGGTGAGACCACATCGCGAGGCGACGTTCACGATGAGCATCGCCGTGCCCTGGTATCGGCCGAGGTCGGCGGAACCACCCCGCAGACTCCCGATCTTCACGTCGAAGACAGACATGCCTCGATCCTAGGGTCGCCCCCGTGGTGGTAGTCGCCGTTCTGCCGCTGGAGACCGGCGTCGGCGGTGCCACGCCACCGGGTCGGCGCCCGGAGGGGAGGACGGACCCGGCCGCTGAGGACCGGCCGAGCTATCCGATCTGGTTCACAAACGTGGCGAGCGAGTTGCCCGCGTCACCGAGCAAAGAGAACGCGTTGTTGACCACGTTGGCCGCGTTACCCGGCTGGCTGAACAGGTAGAACAGCACAAACGCGATGGCAATGTACTTCATGTTCTTCTTCAACATCAGCGCCCGTCCCTGTGTACCGCATGACACACTGACCAAGTGTTTGTGCCCCAGTGTGCCCTCTCGCAAAGAGACTTTCATGTGGCGTACCGGGTCAGAAACCCGTCCCCCTCGGGCGGGCCATAGCAAACGGCCAGGCGGGAACCGGATCAAACGAGATGGTTCATGAACTGTGATAGTGAACCAGCGGCGTCCGATAGCTCGCCCAGCGCGCCGTGGATCATGTTAGCAGCCCCCGCCGGCCGGGTGAGCACATACCACAACGCGAAGGCAATTGCACCCCATTTGGCATATTTTTTCACTGTCTCAACACCCTCCGCATTCATGTCCTTACGGAGAGCAGTTCCCGATGGCGCGGCAGGCCGCCCCCCAGACACGTAAAAGACCGGCCAATGGCGCGGCGCGACCCGGCCCCGCCACGGCCCCCGCCGCCACCCCGGCCATGACCGCGACCCACGGCCACATCAGGCCACTCGCCGGCTGCCTCGCTGTCAGGGCGACCGTCAGGGGCGGGCGCCTGACTTCAGGCCGACGGCGCATCCTCGACCGGCGCCTGGCGATACCGCCCGTAGGCCGACGCCTGAAGGCCGAAGAGCTCCGCGTAAAGGCCGCCCGCCGCGACCAGCCGGTCGTGATCGCCTTCCTCGATCACCCGGCCATGGTCGAGCACATAGATCCGGTCGGCGTGCTGGACGCTGGCCATCCGGTGGGTGATGAGCAGCACCGTGCGGCCGTCGGCGTGCGCCCGGATCCGTTCGAACAGCGCGTGCTCGGCGCGGGCGTCGAGCGCGGCGCTCGGCTCGTCGCAGATCAGCAGCGGCGCGTCGCGGTAGAAGCCGCGCGCCACCGCCAGCCGCTGCCACTGTCCCCCGGACAGCTCGGCGCCGCCGGCGAAGCGACGATCGAGGAAGGTGTCATATCCCCGCGCCAGCTCCGTGATGACCTCGTCGGCTCCAGAGTCCGCCGCGGCCCGCCGCATCGCCCGTTCGGTGGCGCCGTCCTCGCCGGTGGCGAGCTTGCCCATGGTGATGTTCTGCCGGGCGGTCATCGGCCAGTGCGTGTACTCCTGGGCGATGACCGCGATGTGCGCGCGGAGCGCGTCTGGATCGACGTCACGCAGCGAGACCTCGTCCCACCGGACGTCGCCGCCGTCCGGGTGGTACAGGCCCGCCAGGATCTTGGCGAGCGTCGTCTTGCCCGAGCCGTTCTCGCCGACCAGCGCGACGACCTCGCCGCGGCACAGTTCGAGCGAGACCCCGGCCAGGGACCGGGTGTCGGCGCCCGGATAGGTGAACGTCACGTTCTCGACGACGATGCGCTCGAACCCGCCGGGCATGGCGCGCGGCGCCGTCCCGCCCGCGGTCGCCACCGGGATCCGCTGCTCCGCCGCCGCGATGAATTCGAGATAGTCCCCGAAGTACAGGCCCTCCTCGTAGCACCGATTGGTCGCGTAGACGAGGTTCACGAGCGAGGACTGCCCGGATCTGATGGCCAGCACCGCAGTGCCGGCCACCGCCAGCGGGACCGCGCCCGCCCATAGCATCAGGCCGAGTGCCACGTAGACCCCGGCGGTGGCGACGCCCTGCAGGATGTCGCCGTACACCCGGGCGAGCGCCTGCCGCCTGGCCAGGTCGAGCTCGACGTCCCGCTGGTAGGCGGCGAGGCGCTCGAACTGCTTCAGCAAGAAGCCGCGCATCGTGAACGACCGGATCTCAGCGGCATGCCGGCGATCGGCCATCAGATCCGAAAGGACCCATTTGCGGCGTTCGACGTTGATGAGGGCGACCATCGTGAGATAGCGCATCCTGGCCGCCCGCACCGACGCCCAGCCCTCCGGAACCGCGGTCAGCAGCAGTAACGGCAGCAGCAACGGATGCAACACGCCGAGCGTGCCGGCCGCGGCGACCAGGCCCACGAGGCCGGTCAGCACATCGACCGTGTGCTGGACCATCATCGGGGCGGCCATCATGCCGCGTCCCTCGGCCCGCTTCAGATCGTCCAAGAAGTCCGAGTCGTCCAGTGCGGCCAGGTCTACCGACGTGGTCAGCTCGTACATCCGGATCTCGACGATGCGGTCCACCTTGGGCCGCACCCGCGCCTGCGCCCAGCCGGCCAGCGCCTGCAGGCCGGCCCGCAGCGCCGTCGCCGCGCCGACGAACAGCAGCGACGGCAGCGCCGCCCGGACCCGTTCCGGCGTCGGGCCGGCGGCGAACAAGGCGGTGAGCACGCCGGTGATGGCGAGTAGGCCGAACGCCATGAAGACCCCAGCCGCCAGATTGAGCCCGAGCGTGGCCGCCGTGTCCAGCCGGCTCGCCCGCCACGCCAGCTTGATGGCCTGGGAGATCAGCGCGGGCAGCCGCCGGGCCACGGTGCTCAGCTGGGTCTCCGCGAGCTCCGCGCTCTTCGCCGTCCACCGGTGTTCGGCCAGCTCCCCCAGGTCGACCGGCTCGGGGGCGGGCCGCTCGCCGCCGGTCAGCCCACGGCGTACGACGCGGCCGAAACCCCCGACGCGACCGATCACCTGAGCGAGCCGGACAAGACTTCGCAGGCGTGCACCCATCCGGACCCCTCGGGTCGCGCGAACCATCAAGTGCGAGTGTGCATCAGCTCATATAGATCCTTTAGATCCTTCGTCCGATTTTCGCGTTGCGCGGTCGATAGATTGCTTGCCGTCACTTGTGCCAGGAATCCGCAGACCGGACGCCCATCGTTAATTAGGTTGAGAACATGGAAAAATGGCCCGAGGGATGGACCCGCGGGGGACAGGAGCGGCCGCCGCAGCCGCGCACGTCCGTGCTACCCCCCGCCCAGGCAGACCCGCGGTATCCCCCCTACGCGGATCCGTACGACGATCCCTATGCCGATCCCTATGCGGACCGTCCCTATGACGACAGGCGTGCCGCGCCGCCGCGGCGGGGACGGGTCAGGCGGCGTCGCCGATGGGGCCGTCGGCTCCTGATCGTCGCGCTCGTCCTCGTCGCCCTGCTCGTCGTCGGCTACCTCTACCTGGACTCCCGGCTGCAGCGCGTGAACGCGCTCGGCGACTATGAGGGACGGCCCGGAGACACGCCCGGCACCAACTGGCTGATCGTGGGCTCCGACAGCCGTGCGGGTCTTTCCAAGGCCCAGCGCAGGAAGCTCAGGACCGGCTCGGCCGCCGGCCGGCGGACCGACTCGATGATGCTGTTGCACATGGGCGCCGGCGGCACCACCCTCGTCAGCCTCCCCCGCGACTCGTTCGTGCCGATCCCCGGTCACGGCTCCAACAAGCTCAACGCGGCCTACGCGTTCGGCGGGCCGCGGCTGCTGCTCCGTACGGTCGAGGGCGCCACGGGCGTGCACATCGACCACTACGCCGAGATCGGGTTCGCCGGCTTCGTCGGCATGGTCGACGCGGTCGGCGGCGTGAACATGTGCATCAAGCAGCCGGTCAGAGACCCGCAGGCCGGGCTCGACCTCAAGGCGGGCTGCCAGGAGCTGGACGGCGGGGAGGCGCTCGGCTACGTCCGCAGCCGCAAGGCGTTCGCCGAGGGCGACCTCGCACGGGTGCAGCACCAGCGCCAGGTCCTCGCCGCGCTCGTCGCCAAGGCCACCAGCCCCGGCACGCTGTTCAACCCGTTCCGGATCTGGCCGCTTGCGCTGCGCGCGACCGAACACTTCGCCGTCGACGAGCGCGACCACCTTCACAACCTGATCGGTTTCGCCTGGGGCATGCGCGGGGTGACCAAGGGCGACGCGGTGACGACCACGGTGCCGATCGCCGGGTTCGGCTCATCGCCCGCCGCCGGTTCGTACGTCCGGTGGGACTCGAACAAGGCCGGGCGGCTCTTCGACGCGATCAAGGAGGACGAGCCCGTCCCCAGGAGCGTGGTGACGAAGGGCTGAGCCCAACCGCGGGATCAGAGGTACGGGCCGTAGCGGCCGCCCGCCTCCCGTGGGTCCGGCGAAGTGAGGCCGGGCAGGTCCTCCGGACGCAGCCGGCGGACCTCCTCGCCCGCGACCCGGCCGGCATGCGTGGTGATGCGCTGTGCCTGCCTGGCGATGGATCGTTCAAGCAGGTTGCGCACGAGGCGGGCGTTGCCGAACGATGAGCCGCGCGCCTCTGTGCGCAGCAGCCGCCGGACGCCGTCCAGCGTCCCCGGCTCGAGGGTGAACCCGGCTTCCGCCGCCAAGAACTCATAAATGGCGACCAACTCGTCATCGGAGTAGTCGGGGAACCGGAGCACGGTCGGGAAGCGGGCGGCGACTCCCGGATTGAATTCGAGGAACCGCGCCATCTCCCGCTCGTAGCCGGCGACGATCACGACAAGGTCGGCTCGCTCCTCCTCCATGAGCTTGAGCATCTCGGCGATCGCCTCATGCCCGAAGTCGCGATGAGGGTCGGCCGGGGTGAGCGCGTACGCCTCATCGATGAACAGCACCCCGCCGAGCGCGCGCTCGACCGCCGCCCGCACCTTGGGGGCCGTCTGCCCGATGTATTCGGCGACGAGGTCGGCCCGGCCCACCTCGACCAGATGCCCGGACGACAGCAGGCCCAGCTTCGCGTAGACGGCCGCGATCAGGCGGGCGATCGTGGTCTTCGCCGTCCCCGGGTTGCCGGTGAACACCATGTGCCGCGCCGGCGCGGCGATCGGGATGCCGGCGTCGCGGCGCATCTGCTCGGCCTTCGCCTCGGCGACGAGCAGCTTCACCTCTCGCTTGACGGCGTCCAGGCCGATGAGCCGGTCGATCTCGGCGATCGGGTCGTCGGGCAGGTCGATGGCGCCGCCCGCCGTGAGCGCGTCCGGGATGTCCTCGACCAGCAGTTCGTCGAGCGACTCGCCCTCGTCGACCACGTCGTCCTCGAGCACCCTGCGGGCCTGCATCGCCACGGCACGATCCAGCAGATGCGACATGAGCCTGGCGTTGGAGAAGGCGGGCCCGCGTGCGGCGGTCTGCACCAGCGTCCGCACCTTGTCGAGTACGCCGTCGTGCAGCGCGAAGTGGGCGTCGGCCGCCTTCCGCGCGAACACCTTGACCAGATCGTCGGCCGTCAGGTCGGGGAACCTGACCACCTTGGAAAAGCAGGCGGCCAGCTCGGCGTCGCCCTTGAGCAGCCCGTTGACCTCGGCGTCCGGGCCGGTCAGCACGACGATCAGGTCGCCTTGATGCGCCTGGAGCGAGGCCAGCAGCACCTCGATCGCCTCGGCGTTGCGGGGCGAGTCGGCCCGCGCGAGGGTGTGCGCGTCGTCGACGCACAGCACGCCGCCGAGCGCGCGCTCGATCGCCCGGCGCACCTTGGGGCCGCTTTCGCTGGTGTACTCCCCGACCAGGTCGGCCCGGTCGACCTCGACGAGATGCCCGGACGACAACGCGCCGATGTCGGCGAACATGCGGCCGATGATGCGGGCCACCATGGTCTTGCCGATGCCCGGTTTGCCGGTGAATACGAGGTGCCGAGGCCATGCCGCGACCGGCATCCCGGCCTCCCGGCGCATCCTGGCCGCCTTCGCCTCGGCCACGAGCAGCGCGACCTCGCGCTTGACCGAATCGATGCCGGCGCAGTCGTCCAACTCCGCCTGCGGATCGAACTCGGCGGCCGCCCCGCCCAGGGTGAGCCGCTGCGGCAGGTCGGCGGTCGTGACCTCTGGCTGGGCCGCCGCCCTGGCGCGCGCCGCCGCGACGCACTGCTCGGTCAGGTACTCCACCAGCCTGGCGCCCCGCAGGTTGAGCAGCGGCGGGGTCCGGGTCAACAGCACCCCGGCCGTCCTGGCCGCCTCCGCGCCCACGACCGCGCCCCGGCGCCCGACCGCCCGGCGGAACAGCTCGCCGAACTGCGCCTCGCCGAACTCGCCGGTACGGGCGACCCGCAGCTCGCGCACCAGCGCCGGGTTGACGTCGAAGACCCGCTCGTCGCCTCCCGGACCGCACAACGCGACGACGTGCAGGCGGGGGTGGCGGCTCAGCAGCCGGCGCAGCTCCTCGATCGCCGCGAGGCCGCACCTTTCGTAGCCGAGCAGCCGGTCGAGATCGTTCACGACGAGCAGCACCCGGCCCTCCGCGCATTCGCGCACCCGCGCCTGGAACCACAAGATCGCGTCGCTGAGCTGGAGGGTGGGGAAGACCTGGTCGGAGATCCAGTACCCCTCCCTGATGACGCCGGCGTCGATGAGCGCCCGCTCCAGGACGGCGACGGCCGTGCCTTTGCCGGTGCCATCAGGTCCGGCCAGCAGCAGGCGAACGGGCGCGCCGCCGGGACGCCCGGACGCCGCGATGGCGTCCCTGACCGCCGCGGCCAGCTCCGGCTGCCCGACGATCTGGTCGGCCGGCTCGCTTCCGGCGCCGTCCGGGCGGCGTTCGCTCGGCCGAGCCCTGCCGTCGGCCGCGGCCAGCTTCGCCGCGAACGGGTTGATGACCGCGGGCCGCCGATCCTGAAACAACCGGCGCAGATCGGTTTGGAAGGCCCGCACCGGCACCTTGGTGCGCGGCTGCGTCGCGGTGTCCGGCAGGCCCTGTACGGCTCCGGTCACACGCACGGCCATGTCGAGCCAGACCCGGCAGGCCTCCGCCTCTCCGGCCACCAGGCCGCGCGCCAGCCAGGAGCGGATCTCGGTTTGCCAGGCCTCGGCCGAGTAGGTCTCGCGGACGGCCCGCAGCCGGTCCGTCACCGCCTCGTACCGGGCCGCGCCGAGGGCGATCGCGACCTCGGCCGGGATCTCCTTCACCTCCGCCTGCAGCAACAGCCTGGCGACCGCGACATCGAGGGGGTCGCCGTCGGGCACCGAGCCGGCCAGCCGCTCGTGCGCGGCGATGAACCCGGCGCAGGCCCACTCCAGGTACCCGAGGACGCCGGTCAGCTCCGGCAGCGCGGCCAGCGTCGCCTCGGCGGCGTCCTCGGCCCACAGCCGCTCGAGGTCGCCGTCCGGAGCGGAAAGGTCCTGCTCGCGCCGCGAGGGGTCGTTCGCCCTGCCGTCGTGCATCGCGGCCAGCGCCCGGCGGCGCTCGTCCAGCGGCTCGATCCCGTCGAACACCTCGAGGCATTCGCGCGCCAGTTCGTACATGAGCGCGCGGCGCTCCCGGTCGGTGCCCGCCGGCTCGACCAGCCACAGCCCCGGCGGCCGGAACCGCCCGCCCTGGCTGAACCACGACACCGGATCGCGTACGGGCGGGTCGGGCTTGGCGAGGAAACCGTTCAGCAGCTCGTAGTCGATGTCGCCGCGCGACCCGCCGCGGACCGCCGACGCGCCGAGCAGGAAGGTCAGCAGGGACCACATCTCCGCCCCCGTCACGGAGGTGTCGTCGGAGTAGAAGGCGCTGAGCGGCCGGGTGAGCGGCAGCGTGCGCTCGTCGGCCTCGAAGGCCCTGGCCCGTTCCCGCACCCGCTCATAAAGGCCGTCAGGCACCCGCCATGGCCCGTAGGCGTAGACGTCGAGCACCGGTTCCTCGGTCAGCAAAAGCTCGAGGTGCTCGGGTAGTCGCGGCCCGTTCAAGGCATCTCCCGATCAGCGCTCACCATGCCCCCGCTCAGCGCTCACGTGACCAACCTCTCGATCGAGGGTTTCGTCCCCTATTACACGTTTCACCGACCCGCCTTGTAGTACAAGGTCCGGGATATCCAACCAGGCGCGCTATGCGGCAGCGTATTGGCAGATCGAGCGGCGTCAGGGACAGTAAGTGCATAGACCGCGCGCCATCCAGACCGCAGGCGCCGCGGTGTCGCCTCATATCCGGAGGAGGAATCCCCGGTGCAACATCTTCAACTGACCACCCTGGAGGTCGACGGCCATGCCGTCGTCCGCCTCAAGGGTGAGCTCGATATCGCCACCGTCGACGACCTACGCCACGACCTGCGCAAGGCCCGCCAGTCGTACGGCGACCACGTCATCCTCGACCTTGCCGAACTGGAGTTCATGGATTCCCAGGGGCTGTCCGTCATCGTCGGCTGCCATAAGGCCGTGACCGCGACCGGCGGCAGCCTCGCCCTGGTCGCGCCGCGGCCCATCGTCCGCCGCACACTGGAGATCACGGGTTTGTCGGGGCGGCTGCGCATCTTCGGCTCGGTCGAGGAGGCCGCCGCCCCGCGCGAAACCGCCGCCTCCTGACGAAAGATTCCGGGGAGATCCGGCTTTTCCCAGTGTGCGGTGGGCGCTCAGAACCGAGATTGCGGCGAGGCCACTCCGGGGGGTGATCCGGTGCGGAGCACGCCCGTATGCATGGCCATGGCGTGCTCGACCAGGTTGATCAGGGTGGCCTTCGTCGCCTCGCGGCTGCGCGCGTCGCACTGCAGCACGGGCACGTGCGGGCTGACCGTGAGTGCCTCACGCACCTCGTCGACCGCGTGCGGGAAGTGGCCGTAAAAGCCGTTGACGGCCACGACGAACGGCACGCTTGAGGACTCGAAATAGTCGACGGCGGGAAAGGAGTCGGCCAGCCGCCTGGTGTCGACGAGCACGACCGCCCCGATCGCGCCCTTGACGAGGTCGTCCCACATGAACCAGAAGCGGTGCTGGCCCGGCGTGCCGAACAGGTAGAGGATCAGGTCGCTGTCGAGCGTGACCCGGCCGAAGTCCATGGCGACCGTCGTGGTCGTCTTGTCGGGAACCGCCGACAGATCGTCCACGCCCGCGCTCGCCGCCGTCATCACCGCCTCGGTGGTGAGCGGCATGATCTCGGAAACCGAACTGACAAACGTCGTCTTGCCTACACCGAAGCCCCCGCCCACGATGATCTTGACCGACGTCATCGCGGGCGAAGACGCCGGATTAGAGCTTGCGAAGTCCACTGAGCACCCTTTCCAGCAGTCGTACATCGGGCTGCTGTCCATCGGCGGAGGCGGGCTGGCTCAAGCGCAGCAATCCTTCGTGCGCCATGTCGGCGATGAGAACCCGCGCGACTCCCAGGGGGAGCCTCAGGAGCGCGGATATCTCGGCCACCGAACGCCAGCCACGGGCCAAATCCATGATCGCCTGATATTCGGGCGTGAGAGTGGTCACATCTCGCGGCGGATAAGGCGCGATCGCCACCAGCGCCTCGATCGCGAGCTCCATACGAGGACGAGTGCGCCCACCTGTCACCGCATAGGGGCGTACCAGCGAACTGGCCTCACCGCCCCTCCGCTGTGCGGCCAGGCCACCCATGGAGTTATGTCTTTCCTCATCGACCACGGTCCCCTCCCACGACCTTGAGCCCCCGTGTCAACGCGCCATCACCGCTCCCACTAGCGGGGTGGCCCCGCCCCCAACTCCGTACGCAGCGCCGGGGTCAGCACCCGGCCCACACGCTCCACCAGAAGCGTCATCTCGTACGCGACCAAACCCATGTCGCAGTCCGGCGCGGCCAGCACCGCGAGCACCGAACCGTTGCGTATGGCCATCACGAACAGCAGCCCGCGTTCCATCTCCACGACAGTCTGCTGAACCCCGCCGGCCTCGAAGATCCTGGCCGCTCCATGGGTGAGGCTGGTCAGCCCCGACGCGATGGCCGCGAGCTGGTCGGCCCGCTCGGCCGGAAAGCCCTCCGAGAACGCCAGCGGCAGCCCGTCGGAGGACACCACGACCGAGTGCGCGACCTTCGGCACCTGGTTGACGAAGTTCGTCAACAGGAAGCTCAGGTCCTGTCCGCTCGGCTGACTCACACCATCTCCTGTTCTTCGAGAACCCCGGATCATTCGATCTCACCATTGTCCTCGGACCGTGCCGCGGCCCGCCCTCGGCTCACGCCCTGCTGGAAGCTCGCGAAGCGGTTCCGCATCGCCTCGGCCGACTTGGGCGGCGCCACCGGACCTGACGTGGTGACCGAACCGGGCACGCGGTTCTTCCCCGGAACCCGTTTCGGGAGCCCTGAAGCCGTCCGGCCGGAGGCCCGCGGCGCCCGCATCGTGGCCTCCGCGACCCGCCAGCCCTCATCGCCCGGGGATCGCCACGCGGGCGTGGAGGGCGTGGAGGGCGTGGAGCTCGTCGAACCCGACGCTGGAGATCTGCGCTGGAACCACTCCGACTCGATCGCGTCAAAGATGGGCAATCGCTCCTCTCGCCTGATCGGTCCGGTGGATTCGACGCGCTCCCAACTGCCGGTCGGTCCGTTGCTATGGCTCGCTGCCGCGCCCACTTCGAACCTGTCGCCGTATCCGTTCTCATATCCCTCGTCGCCGGCCGGCGACGGCGTGGCGGGATAGGCGGGCTCGGGCGGCCCGGCAGACGTCGGCCCAGCAGAAGTCGGCCCGGCAGAAGTCGGCGCCGACGGCAGGGCCGGCGCCGACCCGAGCCCGGCCGGCGGCTGCCGCCCCGCGGGCCCGCCCAGGTCGGGATGCTGGAAGGACGCCGCCGGTTGCCAGGACTCTTGGTCGGGCGTGGTCGACCGCGGACCGGCCGGATCGAAGATCCGCTGTCCGCCGGTGTCGTGCACCACGGGCATGGGGTCGTTGAGAGCGCCTTGGTGGCGCCCCCACGACCCGGAGTCCAGCGCGCCGGCCGCGGCGGGCACCGGCGGTTGCATCGGCGATTCGGCGATCTCGAACCGGCGAGGAGTGAAGCCCATCCCCCGCTCGCCGCTGCCCTGCACGATGACGCGGGCCGGCATCAGCACGAACGCGGTCAGCCCGCCCGACAGGGCGGAGCGCAGCTCGACCCTGATGCCGTTGCGGACGGCAAGCCGGCCGACCACGTACAGGCCCATGCGGCGCGCAGCCGACGCGTCGATGACGGGCGGGTTGGCCAGGCGCCAGTTCACCGCCTCGAGCTCGTCGGGCGCCATGCCCACCCCGTTGTCGGTGATCTGCAACATCGCGCCGCCGCCGCTGAGTAGATGGCCGGAGATCGTGACCCTGGTGTGCTCGGGCGAGAAGACGGTCGCGTTCTCCACCAGCTCGGCGACGAGGTGGACGAGGTCGTTGACGACCGGTCCGATGACCGAGACATCGCCCTGCACGCGCAGGCCGACTCGCTCGTACTGCTCGACCTCCGACAGCGAGGCCCGCACGATGTCGATGAGCGGGACGGGCTGGTTCCACCGCCGCACCTGCTCTTGACCGCCGAGCACCAGCAGGTTTTCGGAGTTGCGCCGCATGCGGGTGGCCAGGTGGTCCAGCTTGAACAGGCTCGCCAGCCGCTCTTCGTCCTGCTCGCCCTGTTCGAGGTCCTCGATCAGCCGCAGCTGCCGTTCGATGAGCGACTGGCTGCGCCGGGACAGGTTGACGAACATCGCGTTGACGTTTCCACGCAGCAGCGCTTCATTGGACGCGAGCCGTACGGCCTCGCGATGCACCTCGTCAAAGGACCGCGCGACCTCACCGATTTCGTCGGTGGAGTCGACGTCGATCGGGGCCACATGGATGCCGGCGGCGGCCGCCTCCGGATCGCGCAACCGGTCCACCAGGCCCGGCAGCCGGTTGCCGGCGATCTCGAGCGCACCGGCCCGCAGCCGGCGCAGCGGCCGGACCAGCGACTGGGCCACCACCAGGGTGATGCCGAGCACGAGGACGATGACCACGCACAGCAGCGTGGCATCACGGCGGCCCGCCGCGCCTCGTTCTTGAGCTTGCCGCTGCGGTCGACGACCTCTGCGATGACCCGCTGCTCCGCCGTACGCATCTTGTCGATCGCCGCGGTGTTGTAGTCGAACCACTGGTCGGCGTCCCGCGCCGACAGCGGCTTGACCGACAGCTCGGGCGAGCTGGTCGCGGCCGCGATGGCCTGCACGCGCATGGCCTCGCCGCGGTCGATCTCCGGGCCGCTCACGGTGTCGTCGAACGCCTGTCGCTGCTGCGGCGTGGCCACCGTACGGAAGGCGGCCAGTTGGGCGTCGCGCTCGGCGCGGGCCGCCTGGAACGCGGCGATCTCGGTGGGCTCGAACGTGCCCTTGAGCAGGACCGCGTGGAGGATCGCCCCCTCGAGGGAGGTTTGGTCCTTCGCCCGCGCCAGCGCCGCCTCCGCGCGCGCGGTGGCCAGCACGGCCTGGTCGATGGTGCCGGAGGTCACGTCGTCGTTGAGGTCGAGCAGCACGGTGATGAACTGCGAATACTTCTCCGCGCCCGCCTGCGGCGGCAGCAGCGTCTCGGTCGTGATCTGGCGCAGCGCCGGCAACTGGTCGATCAACGTCGAGATGTCGCGCACGCGCAGCCGCACCGTGTCCGGGTAGGAGGAGTCGATGCTGGGCAGCGCCGCCCGCACCGTCTGCACCGTCTCGTCAACGTTCTGCTGGGCCTGCCGCAGCGCCACGCCCGCCCTTTCCGGGCGCTTTTTCGGGTCCGGGTTCGTCGCCGCGTAAGCCGCGCTGAGGTCACGTTCCCGCTCGACCTCATGCGCCAAAGCATTCGTTTTGCCGGCGAGATCGGCGAGCGTCTCGAGACGTTGATCTGCGTTGGCATTGTCCATCGCCGACGAGACGCGCAGTCCGGCCAGCAATGCGGCCACGATCGTCGGAATCGCGATAAGGGCAAGCAGCCGAACGGCCACTCGCCAGTTACGCAGACCGAACCGCCGGAAATTACGGCCAGATTTCGCGCGTTTACTGCCTGTAGTCGGGGGTTGTGTGGCACGAGCAGGGTCTTGGTTACTCTCCTCGAGTGTACGCACGGCCCTCCGTTGCCTCCCACCGATGTGACCACTTAGCGTGACACATGGGTCCCGATCTGCACATCTATCCCCAGCAACTGCGACGGTATTGGAGCACAAACCCCACCGTCGAGCCAACCCAAACCGCAACATATACCCGATCCGGCGCCCCGGACGCTGAAAGGCTCTTTATCCCTGTTTGTCCGTTTTGCCCGATTTCTGCGAAGACGGTGAATACTGAGAGTGAATTGGGCTACCCTCCCGCTTGGGAATCGACGACCCCGCGCCTCCAAGTCCCCTGTCCCATGTAAAGGAGCGTCAATGAGGTTCCCCCACATACGCCGCGCCTCCTTGCGCGGCGTCGCCGTCATAACCGCCGTGGTTGTGACGGCCGCCGGATGCGGCGGGTCTGCCGAGAACAAGTCGAGCGCCGACGGGCTCGAAAAGAGGACTATCACAGTCGGTTTGCTCCCCATAGCCGACGCCGCTCAACTCAAGGTGGCGATCGACCGCGGCTTCTTCAAAGCCGAGGGCCTCACGGTGAAAACTCAGATGCTGCAGGGCGGGGCGGAGGCGCCGCCGAAGCTGCAGAGCGGCAACCTCGACCTCGCGATCGGCGCGTACGTGCCGTTCTTCATGGCGAAGGCGGCCGGCTTCCCGCTGCACATCGTGGCGGATGCCTTCGAGACCGCTCCCGGCACGCACACCGTCATGGTGGCCAAAGACTCCCCGATCCACACCGTGAAGGACCTCGTCGGCAAGAAGATCGCGGTCAACGTCAAACACAACCTCGCCACGCTGCTGATCCAGGCCACGCTCCAGCCGCAGGGCGTCAAGCTCGATGAGAATAAGAACTTCGTAGCGGTGCCCTTCCCGAACATGCAGGCGGCGCTGAAGAATCGCAGCGTGGACGCCGCGCAGTTCGTGGAGCCGTTCGGCACCCAGGCGCAAAAGTCGATCGGCGCCCGGCTGATCACCGACCTCAGCCAGGGTCCGACCACCAGCTTCCCCGTCGGCGGCTACGCCTCGACCGAAAGCTGGGCGAAGAAGAATCCCAAGACCGCGGCCGCCTTCCAGCGCGCCATCTACAAGGCCCAGGCGGTGCTGGCCGATCGCCAGGTGCTCGCGCAGACCCTGCCGACGTACACGCAGATCGACCCGGCCACGGCGGCACGTACCCGACGACGATCAACCCCACCCGCCTGCAGCGTGTCGCCGACCTCATGCAGCAGTACCGTTATCTCGAACAGCCCCTGGACGTGAAAGCCCTTCTGAGTTGAATCCCCCTAAGAGATTCGTGAGTCCCGTATGACACAGGCCCGTGCCCTTCGCGGCGTGATCGGCGTCGCCGGGGCCCTCGCGATCATCGAGCTGGTGTCCCGAGCCGGGCTCATCGACGAGACCGCGCTACCGCCCGCGTCCACTGTGTTGGATCGGGCGGTAGGCCAGCTCAATGAACGCGATGCCGTGTTCCTCAAGAGCGTCGGGTCCACGCTCCAGGCGTGGGCCGGCGGGCTGCTACTCGCCATCGTGATCGCGGTCCCCGTGGGGCTCGCCCTCGGCTCCATCCGTTGGCTCGGCACCGCGAGCCGGGTGGTGGTGGAGTTCCTGCGGCCCATTCCCTCGGTCGCGCTGATCCCGCTCGCGATCGTGGTCTTCGCCTCGACGACGAACGTGAAGATCTCCCTGGTCGTCTACGCGGCGACCTGGCCGATCCTCATCAATACGTTGTACGCACTGCGCGACGTGGATCCGCTCGCCAAGGACACGCTGCGCAGCTTCGGTTTCGGCCGTATATCGGTGCTGTGGCGGGTGACGCTGCCCAGCGCCGCGCCGTTCGTCACCACCGGCATCCGCATCTCGGCCTCCATCGGTCTCGTCGTGGTGATCAGCGCGGAGCTGTTCGCGGGCGGCGGCGGGCTCGGCACGTACCTGTCCGAGACGCAAAGCGGCGGCGGCCGCACCGACCTGTTGCTGGCCGGCGCGCTGTGGGCCGGGCTGATCGGCCTGCTCGTGAACACCGCGCTGGTCTGGGCGGAGCGCAAGGCGTTCCGCTGGCATGCCGAGCGCACGGCGGCCGGCACATGAGGCCGGTGAGCGAGAAGGGTGAGCGAGCGATGAGCGCCGAGCGAGCGAGAAGGGTGGGTGGGCCATGACCATCCGTACGCCGTCGGCGGACCAGGTGGGACTCTGGCAGTTGCCGGCGTAGTCGGGCGACA
>CALAED010000068.1 GCA_937891035.1 uncultured Thermomonosporaceae bacterium
GGGCCGCAGCCCGGCGAGCCGCTCCACGGTGGTGTCGGCGCGGGGGTGCTCGTCGCGGTCGACGACGACGGTCTCCTTCCTCCCGGCGACCTCGACGGGCACGATCTCGTCGGCGAACCGGCCGGCCTGCTGCGCGGCGACGGCCCGCTGGTGCGACAGCAGCGCCAGCCGGTCCTGTTCCTCGCGCGGAATGCCGTACTGGCGCCGCAGGTTCTCCGCGGTCTCGAGCATGCCGCCCGGCACAGGATGGTGTTCGCCGCCGGCGGTGACCCGGCCGCGGGCCAGCCGGTCGGTCAGCTTGATCTCCTCGCCGGGGCGACCCCAGCGCAGGCCGGTGGCGTAGTACTCGACCTGGCTCATGCTCTCCACCCCGCCGGCGATGACCGACTCGCAGGCGCCGGAGGCCACTTCGTGCACGGCGTTGATGACGGCCTGCAGCCCGGAACCGCAGCGGCGGTCCACCTGGCTGCCGGGCGTCTCGACCGGCAGCCCCGCGTCGAGCGCGGCCACCCTGCCGATCGCCGGGGCCTCGCCGTTCGGGTAGCACTGGCCGAGGATCACGTCGTCGATCCGGTCGGCGCCGGTCCGCTTGAGCAGTTCGGTGATCACGGTGGCGGCGAGCGTCTGCGCGGGCACGTCCTTGAGCGCGCCGCCGAACCGGCCGACCGGGGTACGTACGGGGGAACAGATCACGACATCGGTCACGGGGGCCTCCCAAGCTGGTGACGTCACCATCAATGGCGATCGCGGGCGATGAGCTGGCGGACGATGATATTGCGCTGGATCTCGTTCGTACCCTCTCCGACGATCATCAGGGGCGCGTCCCTGAAGTAGCGCTCCACGTCGAACTCGGTGGAGTAGCCGTACCCGCCGTGGACGCGCAGCGCGTCCATCGCGATCTTCATCGCGGTCTCGGAGGCGAACAGCTTGGCCATGCCGGCCTCCATGTCGGCGCGGTGTCCGGCCTGCAGGCGGGTCGCGGCGTCCAAGGTGAGCAGCCGGGCCGCGCGCAGCGAGGTGGCCATGTCTGCGAGGTAGTTGCCGATCGACTGGTGCCGCCAGATGGGCACCCCGAACGTCTCGCGCTGCTGGGCGTAGCCGAGCGCGTCGTCGAGTGCGGCCTGGCCCACGCCGAGCGCGCGTGCCGCGACCTGGATCCGGCCGATCTCCAGGCCGCGCATCATCTGGGCGAACCCGGCGCCGGTGGCCGCGCCGAGCACCGCGTCCGCCGGCACGGGTACGGAGTCGAAGACGACCTCGCAGGCCTCCACGCCCTTGTAGCCGAGCTTGGACAGGTCCCGCGAGACCTGGTAGCTCCCGGCCTCCACCAACAGGACGGACACGCCCTTGTGCGGCGGGTCGGCTTCCGGGTCGGTCTTGCACAGCAGCGCGATGAGACCGGCCCGGCGGGCGTTGGAGATCCACGTCTTCACGCCGTCGACGACGAACCCGTCGCGACCCGCCCTGGCGACCGTGCGCATCGCCTGCAGGTCGGAGCCGCCACCCGGCTCGGTCAGCGCCATCGCGGCGCGCAGTTCGCCGGTGGCCATGCGCGGCAGGTAGCGCTCGCGCTGCCGGCGCGTGCCGAACTCGCGGATCAAAAACGCGACGACGCTGTGCCCGCCCATCGCCCCGGCGAGACTCATCCAGCCGCGCGCCAGCTGTTCGGTGACCAGGGCGAAGCAGGGGATCGACACGTCGGCGCCGCCGTAGGCCTCGGGGATCAGCAGGCCGAAGACGCCGAGCCGCCGCATCCGGTCGATGAGATCCGCGGGATAGGCGTCGGCGTGCTCCAGGTCGCGCACCACCGGTCGTACATCGTCGTCGACGAACCGGGTGACCACGTCGATGATCGCCCGTTCCTCCGCGGCCGGCTCGAACAGCATCGAGGACACCTTGGTCAGCCCGGTCGGCCCGGGTTCGGCTCGCCCGAACTTTCGGCGGCGCTCTGGACGACGGCGCCGGCCGCGATGAGCTCCTCGGCGTCGGTGAAGCCAAGCTCGGCGAGCACCTCGCGGGTGTGCGCCCCGCAGGTCGCGGGCGGGCCGCCGATGGCGCCTGGCGTACGCGAAAAGCGCGGCGCCGGCGCCGGCTGGGGCGTCCCGTCCGCGCCGGGCACGAACACCTCGCGGGCGGTGTTGTAGGGATGCGCCCTGGCCTCGGTGAGCGACAGCACCGGGGCCACGCAGGCGTCGCCCGGCAGGAAGATCTCGGTCCACTGGGCGCGCGTCTTGGACTTGAACGCGGCGGCGAACCGCTCGCGAAGCTCCGGCCAGCGCTCGGTCTCGTGCTGGGTGGGCAGATCCTGGTCGGCCAGGCCGAGCCGGCGGACGAACTCGGCGTAGAACTGCGGCTCGATCGCGCCGACCGCCATGTGCTCGCCGTCGGCGGTCTCATAGACGTCGTACCAGGGAGCCCCGGTGTCGAGCATGTTCACGCCGCGCTCGTCCCGCCAGGCGCCGGCGGCGAGAAAGGCGTGGACGAAGGTCGACAGATGCGCGGCGCCGTCGACGATGGCGGCGTCCACCACCTGGCCGGTGCCGCTCGTCTTGGCTTCGATGAGCGCCGCGAGCACGCCCACCACCAGGTACATGCTGCCGCCGGCGAAGTCGCCGAGCAGGTTGATGGGCACCTGGGGCGGGCCGCCCGCACGGCCGATCGCGTGCAGGACCCCGGCGACCGCGATGTAGCCGATGTCGTGGCCGGCGCTTTGGGCGAGCGGGCCCTCCTGCCCCCAGCCGGTCATCCGGCCGTACACGAGCGCGGGGTTGCGCGCGAGGCAGTCGCCGGGACCGATGCCGAGTCGCTCGGTGACGCCGGGGCGAAACCCCTCGATGAGTACGTCCGACCGCTCGACCAGGCGGAGCACCACGTCTTTGCCGCGTTCCTGTTTCAGGTCGACGGCGATGGACCGCTTGCCCCGGTTGCTCAGGTCTTTGCCCGGGATGGGAAAGGACCGACCGGCCGGGCGATCCACCCGGATGACCTCGGCGCCCAGGTCGGCGAGCAGCATGGCGGCGAACGGACCCGGGCCGATCCCGGCCAGCTCAATGACCCGCACCCCGGAAAGAGGTCCCTTGGAATCCATGGATCCGATGGAATCACATCCGGTGTGCCCGCATTTGACGGGCTTACCCGTGTTCGGCGGTGACCGTCATCCGCCCGTGCGGCGGCCGTGCGCCGCCGCGCGGGCCTGGCACCACCAGCAGGCCCCGCCGCGCCGTCGGTACCCGGTAGGCGAACCCGTGCGGCGGCACCACCTTGACGACGAACCCCCGGCCGGCGGCGGCGACGAAGTACCACCTGCCGGCGGGCGTGCGCCACCAGGCGCCGCCCACCGTGGTCCCGTTGACGTGGCCGCAGTCCGTCGCCAGGCGCCGCGCGCCGGCGACGAGGACGCCAGCGGACGTGGCGGGCCGGCCGGCGGCGACGACGCGGCGGCATATCCACCGGGCGCGCACCCCGCCCGGCAGCCGCCCCACCCAAAACGCCGACGTGGCGGCGGGGGATCGCGCGGCGCGCGTGTCGGCCGCCGGCCGCGCCGCCCCCTCCGCCTCGGCCGCCGGCGCCGCGCCGTGACCCGGCGACACTTGGTGATCTGGCACCGCACGGTGGTCCGGCGCCGTTCGGTGATGGTGGGGGCCGGCCTGCGCCGCCACCAGCGCGACGATCGTGAACGCGCCGGCCGCCGCGAGCGGAAGCCGCGACCGTCTGGGCAGGGGCGGCCCGGGCACGACGCGGGGCAGCGTCAGCTCCGGGACTTGGTCGGCGGCCCGCACGACGTCGGTCGCCTCCGGTACGCCGAGCTGAACGAGCTGGTCGCGCACGAGGGAGCGCGGCAGCGACTCGACCCGGCGCAGCACGTACGCGGCCCGGACCGCCGGATCGAGCGCCGCGAGCCGCGCCGGCGTGACCGGCCCCGGCTTCGGCAGCCGGCGCAGCCGCGGACCGAGGCCGATCCGCAGCCAGGGCGAGGGGCGCATCGCCTGGCGCAGCACCTGGCCTCTGATCGGCGCGTACGCGTGGTCGCCCGCGCTGTCGCCCCGCCGCGGCAGGCTGGCGTCGACGATGCGCTGGGCGATCGCGAGGCGGTGATTCCGCCGGCCGGTGGCCGGCAGCACGAGGTAGGCCAGGCGGACCAGCTTCACGTATCTCTTGTCGATGCTCTTGTGGATCCTCTTGTCGTTGCTGTCGTTTTTGTCGATTCTCGGGGCGATTTCGCCGCCGGTCGCGGATCGTGTCTCGGCTGTCTCGTCCATCACGAAGGCTCCTCTGGGCCCGTCATGAATTTCCGGGACGAGAGATTAGGAACGGGACGAGATCGTCATCCGGGGGTTGGGACAACCATTGCCGGGACCTTGTCAATACCGGCCTGACTTTTCCCTGACTATCCTGCCGCTTATGGAGTGGTTGGAGCGAATCGCCCGACTACAGCGCGACACCGCCGCCGGCGATCGCGATCCCGCCCACGCGCTGCTCCTCCTCCACGCGCTGGGCCGGCTCCACAAGTACGGTGCCCAGCCGATACGGTTCCGCGAGGTCGAGATGCCGCTCGGCCGGTTGCTCACCGAGTACGGTCCGCCTCGACCGGCGCGCCCGGGGGCGGCCTTTTACCGGCTGGCCGGAGGGCTGTGGGACGTCACCGCCGCCGACGGCTCGGCGGCGCCCGGCCCGGACGAGGAGGCGCTGCGCGCGAGCGACGCCGTCGGCCGGCTGGCGCCCGCGTTCGCCAAGGAACTGCTGACCGATCCGCCGCTGCTCGGCCAGGTCGTGCGGGCCTTGCTCGACCTCAACTTCGAGCCCAGCCTGCACGCCGAACTGTGCGCGGCCACCGGAGTGCGGACGGACTTCGCGCATCCGGCGGCCGGTCCCGGCCCGGACCAGATGATGGCCGGCCGCCAGGTCCTGGTCGCGTATGCCTGCCGCTGCGCGTTCTGCGGCTACGAGGGCTGGCTGGGCACCACCGTCGTCGGCGTCGAGTCCGCCCGGCTGCGCTGGCGGGCGTTCGACGGGACCGACGACCTGACCAACTGCCTGTGCCTGTGCGTGCTGCACCATCGGCTGCTTGACCGTGGGGTCGTGGGCCTGACGCCGGGCGGCATGATCTTGGTCTCACGCCATTTCGTCGGCGCCACCCCAACGGCGCGCGATCAGGTGCTCGCGCTGGCCGGCCGGCTCGCCATCGCGCCGCAGCGCGGGTTCCCGGCGCCGGACGGCCGCAACCTCGACTGGCATGCCCGCCAGGTCTTCCGCGGCCCGACCCGGCCGGCCCTGTAAGCACGGGCTCGTAGTGACTCGGGCGAACAACCGAACGTTCATCCGCAAACACCACTAATCTGTGGCCCCACATCATCGACCAGAGGGCGGCCGTGGACGCGACGACAGTCAGTGACCTGTGGGATCGGGTGACCGGGACCCAGCCGGACCCGCCGATGTGGATCGTGGCCGCCGCCGGCGTCGCCGCGCTGCTCGCGGTCGTCCACGGCCCGACCTGGCGGATGGCGCGCAACGTCGTCACGATCGCGCACGAGGGCGGACACGCCCTCGTGGCCATCGTCACCGGACGCCAACTCGACGGCATCCGGCTGCACTCCGACACCTCGGGCGTCACCGTCTCGCGCGGCAAGCCGCACGGACCCGGCATGATCTTCACGGCGCTGGCCGGGTACGTCACGCCGCCGCTGCTCGGCCTCGGCTGCGCCTGGCTGCTCAGCGCCGGCCGCATCACGCTCATGTTGTGGACGGCCATCGTGCTGCTCGCCGCGATGCTGATCATGATCCGCAATGTGTACGGAGTGGTGTCCGTGGTCGGCACCGGAGCGATCATCTTCGCGGTGTCCTGGCTCGGCGACGCCAAGGTGCAGGCCGGTTTCGCCTATCTGGGCGCCTTCTTCCTGCTCCTCGCCGGGGCCCGCCCGGTCGTCGAACTCCAGCAAAAACGGGCCCGCCGGCAGGCCAGGGACTCCGACGCCGACCAACTGGCCCGGCTGACCATGGTCCCCGGGCTCGCCTGGGTGGCCTGTTTCGGCGTCGTCGCGCTGCTCGCCCTGTTCTTCGGCGTTCAGCTGATGATCCCGGAGTCGGCGGCCCTCCCCCAACTGTCCGACCTGCCCGGATATTAGGTATCGAGGAAGTCGAGCGGCACCAGCACCCGCAAAGCGTTGGGCAGCAGCGTCACCGTGACCGGGGTCAGGCCGCGGATCTCGCCATCCACGTCGACCGGCAGCGGCGGATCGGTCTCGACGTGGACCTCGCGGGTCGTGATGAACGCCGCCTCGTCGAGGCTGCGCCGATGCCCGGCGAAGATGTGCCGCAGCGTCGCGCCGGCCAGCCGGTGCCGGCTCTTGTCGCCGAGCCGGTAGACGGCCAGCCGGCGGTCGTCGGGCCCGGCGTCGCGCGCGATCAGCCGGCCGCTGTGATGCGCGCCGTTGGCGATGTTGAGCTGATGGGTGACGAAGTCGAAGGCGTGGTCCGCCGTGCGGATGGTGGCGTGGAACGGCTGATGCATCGGCATCCGGTGCAGGGCGGTCAGCGCGTAGGCGGAGCGTCCGATGACGCGCTTGAGGCCGGCCGAGGCGCGCTCGGCGACGGCCACCGACATGCCGAGGCTGACCATGTTGGCGAAGACCTCGCCGGCCACGGCGTCGCCCGTTACGGCGTCGGCGGCGGTGCCGACGAGGCCGGCGTCGACGTCGGCCACCTTGCCGTGCCGGATCACGCCGGCGGCACCGGCCAGCCGCAGCGGCAATCCGAGGCTGCGGGCGAAGTTGTTCGTCGTGCCGAGCGGCAGCACGCCGAGCGCGACGTCGCGGTGCACGAGGTGGCCGGCCGCCTCCTTGAGCGTGCCGTCGCCGCCGCCGACGATGATCAGATCGGGGCGCAGCGCGAGCGCCGTACGGAAGACGCTGCCCAGCTCAACCGGATCGGGCACGGGAAAGACCGCGGCGAGCGCCACGCCGGCGGCGAGCCGGCGGCGGGCGGAGGCGAACAACCGCCGACCGCGACGCGACCGGGTGTTGATGATGAGCACGGCGCGTCCGCCGGATCGGATGGCCCGCTCCAGCTCCGCCTTTGTGCGCACCCTTGATGCTAACCGCCTCGCGGGGGTCACCGGGTGTGCCGCGGGCCATGTGCATCGGCGCAGTGGGCCGTCGCGTCGCCGCGCTCCTCCGGCTCGTGATCGACTTCGAGGGTGGCGTGGGTGATGCCGTACACGGTGCGCAGCACATCGCCGAGGTTGCGGCGCACTGCGTGACAGTCGCCGCCCGGCTCGACGAGCACGTGCGCCGACATCGCGACGTAGCCGGAGGTGACTTCCCACACGTGCAGGTCGTGGACCTCCACCACCCCCGGCTGGGCGGCCAGCCGGGCGCCGACCTCGGCGGGATCGATGCCGGCCGGCGCGGCCTCCATGATGACCCGCCCGGCGTCGCGGACCAGGCCGTACCCCGCTTTCACCATGAGCCCGGCGACGATCATCGTGGCGATCGCGTCGGCCTGGGCGAAGCCGCTGACCCAGACGACCAGCCCGGACAGCGCCGTGGCGATGAAGGCGTACAGGTCGTTGAGGATGTGCTGGAACGCGCCCTCGACGTTGAGGCTGGCCCGGCCGGCCCGGCTGATCAGCACGCTGGCCACAAGGTTCACCACGATGCCGGCGAGCGCCGTGCCGAACACCAACGGCCCGGCCACGTCCGGCGGCGCGATCAGCCGGCGGATCGACTCGACCACGAAATAGACGGCGAGGCCTAGCAGCGCCAATCCGTTAAGTTGCGCGGACACGATCTCGGCGCGGCCCCGCCCGTAGGTGTACTCGCCCTGCGGCGGCCGGGCGGCCAGCCGCATCGCGAAAAGCGCGAGCCCGATCGAGAACGCGTCGGTCAGCATGTGCGCGGCATCGGAGATCAGCGCGAGCGAATGCGCGATCAGGCCGATGACCACCTCGCCGGCCATGAAGGCGAGCAGCAGGACGAGCGCGGCGACCAGGAACCGGCGCCGGGCGGGCCCGTCGGCCGATGCGGCCATGACGCCATGGCCATGACCCTGCCCATGCGCGTGCCCGTGCCCGTTGTCGCCGCCCATGCGACCAATATAAAAGGCGCCGATCAGTCGTTGGCCTATTACTATGTGTGACGCTCGGCCCATTCGATCAGGTCGCGCCGTTCGACCGCGGCCGCCATCAGGTCCGCGAAGGCGTCCGGGGTGCACGCGAAGGCCGGCACCCCGAGCGCGGCGAGCGCGGCGGCGTTGTCGTGATCATAAGACGGAGCGCCGTCGTCCGACAGCGCGAGCAGCACGACGACCTGCGCCCCGGCCGCCTTCAGCGCGCCGACGCGGCCAAGCATCTCATCGCGATCGCCGCCTTCGTACAGGTCGCTGATCAGTACGAAGATGGTGTCGGCCGGCCGGGTGACGAGGCGCCGGCAGTAGCCGACAGCGCGGTTGATGTCGGTGCCGCCGCCCAGCTGGACGCCGAACAGCAGTTCCACCGGGTCGTGCAGCTGGTCGGTCAGGTCGACGACCGCGGTGTCGAAGACCACCAGCGACGTCCGCAGCGACGGCAGCGACGCGAGCACGGCGCCGAACACGCCCGCGTACACGACGGAGGCGGCCATCGAGCCGCTCTGGTCGACGCAGAGCACCACGTCGCGCCGCAGCGCCTGCCGGCGGCGGCCGTAGCCGATCAGCCGGGCGGGCACCACCGTCCCGTGCGCCGGCTGGTAGTGCCGCAGGTTGGCGCGGATCGTCCGGTTCCAGTCGACGTCGGCGGGCCGCCGGGGCCGCATCGTCTTGGCGGATCGGTCGACCGCCCCGCCGATCGCCGACCGCGTGCGCTGGCCGAGGCGCCGTTCCAGGTCCCTGACGACGGTGCGGACCACGTCCCGAGCCGACTCCCTGGCCCGTTCCGGCAGCACCCGGTTCAGCGACAGCAGCGTGCCGACGAGGTGCACGTCGGGCTCGACCGCGGCCAGCATCTCGGGTTCGAGCAGCAATCTGGTGAGGTCGAGTCGTTCGATCGCGTCCTGCTGCATCACCTGGACGACGGTGGAGGGGAAGAAGCGGCGGATGTCGCCCAGCCACCTGGCGACCTGCGGCGCCGACGCGCCGAGCCCCGCCGAGCGCCGGCCGTAGCGGGCCTCGGCGGCGCCGCCCGCCGCGCCGTACAGCGCCTCGAGCGCCTGATCCATGCGCGCCTCGTCGCCCTCGAGCCGGACGCCGGTCGCCTCGTCGGCCGGACCGCCCAGCACCAGCCGCCAGCGCCGCGACTTCTCGTTCTCATCAGTCGTCATGACCGCCCACCGGTCCCACCCCAGCCACCGAGCCCCAGCCCCATGCGCCGCAACTTCTCGTTCTCACCAGTCGTCATGACCGCCCCATTGGTCTCGCACCGGACGCCGAAGACCAGCCGAGGATGCCGATGACGGCACGGACGGCCGGCGCGGCACGGTCCAGATCCAGGTCGACGTCGTCCGCGTCGGCGCCGCCGGGCTCGCCAGGCCCGCCGGTCGGGCGGCCTCCGCCGGACGCCGCCGTCCCGAGCCGGCGAATCCGTTCGCCGATGGCCCGCCGCTCCGGCGGCGCGTACGCCCCGAAGGTGCGGCGCAACAGCGGCAGCACGGTGGTGAACGCGTCGTCCGGCAGGCGACTGATCCATTCGTCGACCAGCAGCAAAAGCGTCTCGTCGTGGAGGAGAACGACGCCGCCACCGCCGAGGAAACCCTCGACCCAGGCCGCCGTGCGGGCGGGCGGCTCGCCCACCGACACCGCGCGGGCCATCCGGTCCGGGACATCGGTCAGGCGCCCGGCGTCGAGCAGCAGCCGGGTCAGCCGGCCCTCGATCAGACCGTGCAGGCCGGGCCGGTCGACCGCGCTCGCCAGCATGTCGCGCCAGCCGCCGGTGTGCGCGTCGTCGCCGAGCAGCGCCAGCGCCGCGTGCATGCCGTCGATCCGGTCGAGCAGGGCCCGCGCGGCGGCGTCATCGAGACCCGAGAGCGCGGGCGGCAGCCCGACGCGGATCCGTACCATCAGGCCGTCCACGACGGTGCGCAGCGGCCCGGTCGAGGTGCCGCGCACGTCGCCGTACCGCAGCGACCGCACCAGCGCCGGCACCGCGGCCATGAGGTGGGCGACATCGGTGTCGGCGGCGGCCTGGTCCGCCAGCGCCCGCATGACTTCGGGCAGCGCGGCGCCGAGGTCGGCGAGCAGGCAGCGTTCGGCCAGCGCGGTGAGCTCGGGCAGGGCGCCGGGCTTGGCCGCAGCGGCGGCGGCCAGCGACCGCGCCTTGGCGGTCGCGGCGCCGGGCACGGTGGTGCCCCACGCACCCGCCTCGATCAGATCCACGTCGAATTCGGGCCGCCAGGCCAGCGTCCACGTCTCGCGGAAGGTACCCCTGGCGCGGACGGCGGACTCGCCCGGCACACCCCAGTCGACCCCGAGCAGCCGCAGCCGGTGCAGCAGCCGGCTGCGGTCGAGGTCGCCGGGCTTGCGGAGGTCGAGGTCGTAGTCCTTCTCGAGCGCCGCCGGCTTGAGGCGCAGGCGCCGCTGTTCGCGCTGGAGGTCGCGCTGGAGCGGCACCATCGGGGTGCGGTCCGGTACGGCGCCGAGCCGCTCGCCGACGACCATGCGGCGCTGGATCAGTTCGAGGGGCAACGCGGCGCCCGCGCACAGCACGGCCCTGGTCGCCTCGGTCACCTCGTCGAGCCCGGGCAGCGGCCGGTCCCGCAAGGCGGCGAGCGCGTCCGCGAGCCGTACCGCCTCGATCACGTGCGCCGAGGAGACGGGGAGGTCTTCGTCCCGTAGCACCCGGGCCGCCTCGGTCAGCCAGCGCTCGATCGGCCGGTCGCTCTTGGTGAACAGATGGTGGTACCAGCCGGGCGACGTCACGCCGGCGCCGTAGCCGGACCGGCTCGCCAACCGGCCGTGGGTCCACGGCACCCAGGTCACGTCCACCTTGACCTTCGGCAGTCCGCGCAGCACCCTGTCGTCGTGGGCGGCCGGCACCTGCCGTGTCACCGCCGGCACGTGCCAGGCGCCGCAGACGACGGCGATCCGCTCGTAGCCCTCCTTGCGGGCGCGCCGCAGCGTCCGGCGCATGTAGGCCTCGCGCTGGTCCTCGCGCCGCCCGTACGCCGCGGCCGGCGCGGGCGCGTGTTCCCGCAGCGCGGCCATGGCCTCGGCGATCGCGGCGAACGGACTCGGGCCGTCGCGGCGATGCTCGATGACGTCGTCCCACCAACGCTCGGCGTCGTCATAGCCGGCCGCCTGGGCCAGCCACCCGAGCGGGTCCAGCCGTACACCGGCGGCATCCGGGTCACCCGGCTCATCCGGAGCACCTGGCTCATCCGGAGCACCCAGTTCGTCCGGAGCGCCCAGCTCATCCGGTGCAACTGAGGCGCCCGGCTCACCCGGCTCGGCCCCCGGGGCGTCCGGGGGGTCCGGGGCGTCCGGCGCGATCGATGGGTCCGGCGGCGGTCGGGCGGCGGCGAGTTGGTGAGCTGCCGGCAGGTCGCAGAACCGGACCGGCACCGCGGCCTCGCCGGCGTAGCGGATCGCCTGCCACTCCGGGGAGAACTCGGCGAACGGCCAGAACGCGGCGCGCCGCCCGGCCGCGGCGGGTACGTAGACGAGCAGCGCCACCGGCGGCACCATACTGGGATCGGTCGCGAGCTCGACGATCGCGTCCGCCTCCGGCGGGCCCTCGATCAGCACGATCTCGGGCCGGAAGTCGGCAAGCGCGTGGCACAGCGCCCGCGCCGACCCCGGCCCGTGGTGCCGTATCCCGAAGACGTCGACGATGCTCACGGCGCCGCGCTCACGGTGGTCGGGGCGAGTGATCCGGTCACGAGACCTCGCGGCAGGCCCGGTAGAAGTCGCGCCAGTCCGGGCGGTCGCGGACGACGGTTTCGAGGTATTCCTGCCAGACCACGCGGTCGGACGCCGGATCTTGGATGACCGCGCCGATGATGCCGCCGGCGACGTCGGCGGCGCGCAGCACGCCGTCGCCGAAGTGGGCGGCCAGCGCCCGGCCGTTGGTGATGACGGAGATCGCCTCCGCGCTGCTGAGGGTGGCGCTCGGGGACTTGAGCTTGGTGCGGCCGTCTTCGGTGCGGCCGCCGCGCAGCTCGCGGAAGACGGTCACGACACGCCGGATCTCCTCGAGACCGGCCGGGGTCTCGGGCAGCTCAAGGGCCCGGCCGATCTGGTCGACGCGGCGCGCCACGATGTCGACCTCCTCCGCTACGGTGGCGGGCAGCGGCAGCACGACCGTGTTGAAACGCCGCCGCAGCGCGCTGGACAGCTCGTTGACGCCGCGGTCACGGTCGTTGGCGGTCGCGATCACGGTAAAGCCCTTGCGGGCCTGGACCTCGGTGTTCAGCTCGGGGATCGGCAGCGTCTTTTCCGACAGGATCGTGATAAGGGCGTCCTGTACGTCCGACGGCATCCTGGTCAGCTCTTCGACGCGGGCCACCGCGCCCGAGCGCATGGCCAGCATCAGCGGGCTCGGCACCAGGGCGCGTTCCGACGGCCCCTCCGCGAGCAGCCTGGCGTAGTTCCAGCCGTACCTGATCGCCTCTTCCGCGGTGCCGGCGGTGCCTTGCACCAGCAGGGTCGAGTCGCCGCTGATGGCGGCGGCGAGGTGCTCGGACACCCAGGTCTTGGCGGTGCCGGGCACGCCGAGCAGCAACAGCGCACGGTCGGTGGCCAGCGTCGCGACGGCCACCTCGATGAGGCGGCGCGATCCGACGTACTTCGGGGTGATCACCTGGCGCTCGCCGGGCCCGGCGGCCGGCAGCTCGCCGCCCAGCAGGTAGGTGGTGACGGCCCACGGCGACAATCGCCAGCCCGGTGGGCGCGGGCGGTCGTCCCGTGCCGCGAGCAGCGCGAGTTCGTCCGCGTACTCCTGCTCGGCGTGCGGCCGCAGGATGGCGACGCCGGGCGAGGTGGTGGTAAGTGACTCTGCCGTGCTGATGGCACTACCTTCTTTCGTCCTCATCGGGCAGGGCGTCCCCGGGGGTGACCGGCGAAGACCGGCCGCCCACGACGGTTCCTCCGCTATCAACCTGCCCCGACCGACCCCTCGGCGGCTCGTCCAGCGGCTCACCGGCCCCTTCGCTCGTCCGGCGGGCTCGCTTCCTGCTCATGGGTCGGTCATGGGTCGCGCTCATCGTTCACTGAGCTCCTCTAGCATGTCGCGGCGGAACCGCAGGGTTTCGGCCAGCTCGGCCAGCGGCCAGGTGTCGTGCCGCCGAGTGATCTCCACTAGGCGGTCGGCGACGCCCGGGCTGAGCCGTTCGTCGGCCAGCCGGCACAGCTGTCCCAGGTAGCGTGCCCCGTCAGGGCGGGCGGCGGCGTCGGCCAACGCGTCGAGCACCGCGTCGGCCAGCTCCCCCGCCCACGGCCCGGGCATGCGATCGAGGACCCGTATCAGGCCACGGTAGCCGTCGGCGCCGCGCAGCAGGTCGGCGGCGCGCGCCGCCCGCTCGGCGGCGGGCAACACGCCGAGCAGGTCCACGGCCACGTCGATCTCCGCGGCGAGCACCCCAAGCAGGGCGCGCGCCCATTCGACGTCGCGGCACGACACCGCGGCCCTGGCCCAGCCGATATGGACGTCTTTGTCGTGGTCGTCGGCGATCGGCAGGTGAACGACCTCAGCCGCCGACCGGCGGAAACGCGTCGTCCAATTACCCGGTGGCGTATGAGCGAGCAGGTCGCACAGCGCCGCGATGCCGCCGTCCGGCGGCTCGACGATGATCCAGGTCTGCCGGCCGGGCCGGCGTTCGGTACGCAGGCAGGCGGCGGCTCGCGCGGCCACCTGCCGCGCGTAGGCCGAGCCCGGCAGGCGGGCCAGCAGGTCGGCGGCGACCTGCCGTACGTCCTTGGCCCGGTCGGCGCGCGCCTCCTCCAGGAAGTCCTCGTCGGCTGGGCCGAGGCCGCGTTCGAACGTGGCGAGGAAGGCGGCTCGGTCCGGCGCCGGCTCGCTCGTCCAGGTGCCGCGCAGCGCGGCGCGTGCCGCGTCGGGATCGACATCGCGCAGCCGCTCCAGGTAGGTCATACGCCGGCCGCGGCTGCCCATCTCCCAGACGGCGGGGTCGCCGGGCCCCGGCGACGGTTCTGGGGGCTCGCCGACGAGGTAGGCCCAATCCGGGTTGCGCAGGGCCAGCCACATGGCCCTGCGGCCGGCGGCCGCCGCGATGTAGGGCCGCAGCGCCCGGTCGGTGCGGCCACGTTCCAGCAGGTCGGGCAGGGTCGCGGCCGGCACTCGCCAGCCGGCCGCCGCCGCCGCGGCCAGCCACTCGGGCAGCACCCTGACCTGCTCGCCCGCGAGGATCCGCTCGATGCGGCGGGCGGCGGCGGGCGGCACGACCGGCGCGGTCTCGGCCGCCGCCGGCGCCAGCGGCTCGGCCCGTTCCGGCCGCCGGCCGGCCCGCCGTCGAACGGTGAGCAACGCGGCCTGCGCGAGCAGCCGGGCGGCCGGATCGTCGCCGTCCGCCACCGCGTCGGGGAACGCGGGGGGTTGCCGCCGCTGCGTGCCGAGCAGCGCCGCCGTCACGTGCTCCGCCCAGCCCGTCATCGCGCTCCCCGTCCACCCGCGCCGGCCCTGGCCCGCCTCACCCGCGCCGACACAATCAGCCCGACCGGCCCGGGCCGGGACGCGGTCACGCCGGGTCGGGGGCGGGTTGGCGTGATCACAAGATCACCCGGCCCTCGTCGTACCAGCCGGACAGGGGGAACAGGCCGCCGGGCGTCCATTCGCCGGCGACGGTCATGGGACGGCCGCCCGATGCGGCCACCAGGCGCCAGGGATTGGTGGTGGCAAGCGGCACGGCGCCGCCATCGTCGAGGATGTGCCAGCGGCCGGCGCCGTGCGCCGGTCGCACCTCGCGCAGCACCACGGGCCAGCGGTCCAGCCACGGGTCGCGGGCCAGCGCGGCGGCGTACTCGTCGAGCATGCCCTCGATGGTCGTGCCGCGGGGCGGCTCGTAGCCGGGCACCCCATGGCGCTCGGCCACGAGGGCGCGCAGCGGCTGCGCGCCGGGATAAAAGGCCATCTCGGCGTCGATGGTGGTGCCCGTGACGAGGGAGACGTCCAGGGACCGGCCCGGCGCGGCGAACGCCAGCACCAGGGCGGGACGGCCGGTGCCCTGACCGCGCAGCCACACTCGCCGGATGATCAGGTTGTCGCGTTCGGTGTCGACCGTGCCGGCGACGAACCAGTGGTCGCGCACTCGGGCGCCGCGCAGCACCTCCTCCTGGGGCACGGTGAAGCCGATGCGGGCCCGTACGGTCTCGCGCAGCGGCGTGGGCAGCTCGGCGCGGCGCTGGTGCGCGCGGACCAGTAGGTGCAGCAACGCGTACTCGGCGAGCAGCCGCTCCGGCCAGGCGGTCTGCCGCCGCGGCAGGCCGGCCAGCGCGCGCAACTGCCCGGCCAGGCCGGGCGCCTGGGCGTCGACCAGGCGGCGGGCCGCGTCGTCCCACAGCTGGTACGACGACCGCTCGTGCTGCGCCAGGCCGTGCGTCACCTGGTCGCGCAGCCAGCGGTCGAGCTCGGCGACGCCGTCGTCGACGCGCCGCTCGCGCCGGGCCACGGTCTTCGGGTCCGGTTTCCGCGCCGGACCGCCGTCGGTCCCGGCCGCCGGCGGCCGCGCCCGGTCGGCCCGCGCGC
>CALAED010000069.1 GCA_937891035.1 uncultured Thermomonosporaceae bacterium
ACCTCGCACGGCCCGTCGACCTCGTTGCCGTTGGCGTCCACCGGGATATCGGTGGTGAAGTTACGGCTGAGCGCACGACTGAAGTTCGGGGCGATGTCCGGGTGCGAGCCGTCGATGCCCGTGTCGATCACGCCGACGAGCACCCGCCTGTCGCCCGGCTCTACGCGGTGGGAGCCCCTCGCGGTGGCGTGGATTTGATCCATGTCCCACTGCAGCCCGGCGAGCGGCTCGGCGGCCGTACCGCCGCCCGAGCCCTTGGACAATGCGGCGGCACCGCGTCCGTCGGTGCCCGCCTTTTCGATGTCTTGGCCCTTGGACACACCGGCGGCGGGCGTCGTCTTGGGCGCCCTCCCGACGACCCTGTTGCGCGCGACCCCCTCGAGCGCCGATTGCTGACCGGCCTCGGCCATGAAACCGCCGTTCGTGCTCCGGACGGTGGCCACGCCGACGGCGGTGTTCTCCTTGACGATGGTGCCTCCGGCGGACTTGACCGCGGCGCGGGCCCGATCGAGGGAGACGCCTTCCTCGTAGAGGACGACGTACTCCTTCTCCTGCCCGGCGGCCGCGGCCGGCCGGGCCTTGCTGGGCCCCGCGTACGCGGGGATCGCGAGCGCCGTCGTGACGACGGCGCAGGCGGCGATGAGCGCGGTACGCCGCACTGCGCACCTCCTGGTGAGAGGGGATAGGGACCCCAAGGTTCTTGGGCTCAGCGAGCCGACGTTAGACCAGCAGTCGCCGAGAGTCACGCGTTGAGATGTAACAAAGTGGGGCACTTCTTGTTAACTGGATGGCCGAAAGAGGCCTAGTCGTCCGGAATCGGCACCGCCCGTAATATGCGAGTCGGATCGCCGAGGGCGGCCCTACCAGCGAGAACGCTCCCACGATGGGCGGTGGCCGGGTTAAACGGGGCAGAGCTTAGCGCGTATCCCCGAGGACGCCGCCCGCCGGCGGAGGGAGCGCCGGTGGCGGGGCGGGTCAGCGGCCGGTGGCGGGGCGGGTCAGCGGGGGCGGCGCGGGGTGGCCGCCGGGGCGGACCATAGGCCGAGCGCCATCGCTTCGACGGCGAGCAGCGGGTTAACGTTGGCTTCGAGCCGTTCCCGGCACAGCATGATCGCCTCGAGCCTGCGCAGCGTCTCCTCGGGAGTCGCGGCGGCCGCCTTCGCGCGCAGCTCAGGGCCGCGTTCGGCGTTGACCAGGTCGACGGCCGCACCGAACTGCACGGCCAGCACGTCTCGGTAGTAAGAGGCCAGGTCAAGCAGTGCCCGGTCCAGCGCGTCGCGCTTGACCCGGGTGGCCCGGGACTTCTGCCGGTCCTCCAGGTCCTTGAGGGCGCCGGCCGTGCCGCGCGGCATCCGGCCTTTGGCGTTCTCGCCAAGGGCCTGCCGCAGCTCGGCGGTCTCGCCCTCGTTGAGCTCTTCCGTCGTGGCCTTGGCCTCGGCCTCGGCCGCCGCCACCAGAGCGGCCGCCGCTTCGATGCTCGGCCCGAGGCCGTCCAGGCGGCCCGGTACGCCGAGGACGTCCCCGCGCCGGCGCCTGGCCTCCGGGTCGGTGGCCAGCCGGCGGGCCCGGCCGATGTGGCCCTGCGCGGCGCGCGACGCCGTCGCGGCCAGGTCGGGATCGATGCCGTCGCGGCGGACCAAGACGTCCGCGACCGCGTCCGCCGGCGGCGTCCGCAGCGTCACCAGCCGGCACCTGGATCTGATCGTCACCGGCAAGTCGTCGGGCGACGGCGCGCACAGCAGCCAGACAGTACGGGCCGCCGGCTCTTCGACCGCCTTGAGCAGCGCGTTGGCCGCCTGCTCCGTGGCTCGGTCGGCGTCCTCGAACAGCACGATGCGCCAGCGGCCGCCGCTGGGCGACGTCGCGGCCCGCAGCACCAGCTCTCTTGTCTCACGGACGCTGTACGACAGGCCGGCGGGGCGGACCACCTCGATGTCCGCGTGGGTGCCCTGCAGCGCGGTGTGGCAGTCGGCGCAGTGCCCGCACCCCGGCTCGGGCTCACGGCACTCGAGCGCCGCGGCGAAGGCGCGGGCGGCGACCGACCGCCCCGAGCCCGGCGGCCCGGTGAACAGCCATGCGTGTGTCATGCCGCCACCGCGCTCGTCCCAGCCGCCTGGGCCGCTTGGGCCGCCTGGGCCGCTTGGGCGGCCGGTGCCGGCACCGGCCGCGCCGCCGATGGCGGCGAGCGCCAAGCGGGCGGCCTTGGCCGCGCTCCGCAACTGCGCGACGACCGGCTCTTGCCCTACGAGGTCGTCGAACACAGTCATGCCGTGCATGCTAGGGCAGACTGGCGGGTCAGGCGTCCGTGATGGCCGGGAACGTGCTGGTGATGTCCTCGGAGGCGGCCGGGATCGGGTCGGGCAGGATCTCCCTGATCCGGTCCTGGAGCTGCCGGGTGATCACGCCCTGGGGCTGGCTGCCGTCGACGACCAGGTAGCGGTGCGGCTCGGCCTCGGCGAGCGCGCGGAAGCCGCGGCGCACGCGCTCGTGGAACTCCGGCGGCTCGGACTCCAGGCGATCGGCCGGGGAGGCGAATCGGCCGAGCCCCACGGAGGCCGGCACGTCGAGGACGATGGTGAGGTCGGGCACCAGGCCGCCGGTGGCCCACGCGTTGACCTTGGCGATCTCCTCGGTCGGCAGCGTACGACCGAAGCCCTGATACGCCAGCGACGAGTCGACGAAGCGGTCGGTGATGACGATGGCGCCGCGCCGCAACGCCGGCTGGATCACGGCGGACACGTGCTCGGCCCGGTCCGCCGCGTACAGCAGCGTCTCGGCCCGCGCCGACAGGCCGGTGCTCTCCTTATCGAGCAAGATCGCGCGCAGCCGCATGCCGATCTTGGTGGACCCGGGCTCGTGCGTGTTCACCACGTCGTATCCCTGGTCGCGCAGCCAGATCGCCAGCAGCCGAGCCTGAGTGGTTTTGCCCGACCCCTCGCCGCCCTCGACGGCGATCAGCATGCCGCGGCCGGTCACGCTCGGCTCTGGCGGGGTGTACGGCACACCGCTGAGCGCGCCGAGCAGGTCGCGGCCGAGCGGGATGCCGCGCCGGTCGTCCATCTGCCGGTAGGCGATCAGCCCGACCAGCATCGCGATCGCCGCCGCGATCAGCAGTACGGCGTTGGTGCCGTCGACGCGGTAGACGGTGTCGCCCGGCAGGTCGATCTGGTGCGCGCCGATCACGCCGGACACGAGCGGCGCCGCGACCAGCACGAGCAGCAGCACCACCCGTACCAGCGACTGCAGGAACGCGAACGTACGGCCGCGCAGCTCGTCGTCGACCTCCAGCCCGACGAGGGTATAACCGGTGATCCACGCGACCCCGGCGCCGCCGCCCAGCAGTGCGGTGAGGAAGACGACGATCACCAGGTTGTGGATCACGGAGACCAGCACGAGGGCCAGTCCGGCGCCGACGATCGAGAGGCCGAACAGTCGCCGCCGGCTGAAGTCGCGCAACATCCGCGGCCCGAGGAACATGCCAAAGGCCATGCCGAGGAAGACCGCGCCGAACACGACGCCGTACCCGGCGTCGCCGCCCCGCAGCGCGTCGACGTACACCCGGGCCACGCCGATCACCACACCGCCGGCGGCGAACGCCCCGATGATGCCGATGACCAGGCCGCGCACCACGGGCGTCGAGCCCACGAACCGCCAGCCCTCGATGATCTGCTTGGGGATCGACGGCACGGAGATGCGCTGGCCGCGGTCGCGTGCCGGGATCTCTCGCAAAGTGAAGATCGTGATCGCGGAGATCAGAAAGGTCGCGGCGTTGAAGTACAGGGCGACATTGGCCTGCTCTTGCGCCCCCGTGATGACCGCCCCGGCGACCAGCGAGACCGCGGAGAACAGCCCGGCCGCGACGGGCGCTGAGCCGTACGTGGTGAGCAGGCTCAGTTGGTTGGCCCGTTCGAGCCGATCCTTGGGCACCAGGTTCGGGACCGTGGCCTCCTTGGCCGGGATCCAGAACAGCGTGACGCATTCGACCAGGAACGTCGCGACCAGCAGCCAGTCGAGCCGGCCCACAAGCGGGATCGACAGGAACAACCCGAACCGCAGGATGTCGGCGAATACCATCGTGCGCCGCCGGTCGAACCGGTCGGCCACCGCACCGGCCAGCGGGCCGAGGACGACCGCGGGCAGCAGCTTGACGACCAGCACGCCGCCGATCGCATAGCTTTCCGCTTGGTAGTTCGACCCGTCGGCGAGCGCTCTGGCCAACGCCGTCAGGGCGAGGATGCTCAGCCAGTCCCCCAGGCTGGACAGCGACAATGCGATCCACAGCCGGCGAAACGGCTTGATCGACAACACGCCGCGCGAGTCCGCGGCGGTGCCCGTTCTGGTCATTCTGTCAGCGTATCGGCGCGACACCGCACAAGTGGGTCAGGCGCGTGAGTTGAGCCACGAACGAGACTCAGCTCGGTAACGGAATGCGAGCCCGAGCGAGCGGCCGGCACGGCCCCGGACGCAGGGGTCGTTAGGAACGGGACTTGGCCGTGCGGCGCCGGGCCGTTGACGTTTTCGCCGACTTCTTGCGGCCGCCGCCGGTTGCGACTCGTTCGCGCCGCTCGGCCAGCAGCTCCGCCGCCCGCTGGATGGTGATCGACTCGACGTCGTCGCCCTTGCGCAGGCTGGCGTTGGTCTCGCCGTCGGTGACGTACGGACCGAACCGGCCCTCCTTGACGACCACCGGCTTGCCACTGGCCGGGTCGGCGCCCAGCTCGCGCAGCGGCGGCGGCGCCGCGGCCCGGCCCCGCCCGCGCTGCTTGGGCTGGGCGAACAGCTCCTTGGCCTGCTCCAGGGTGATCGTGAAGAGCTCATCCTCCGTCTGCAGGGACCGGCTGTCGGTGCCCTTCTTGACGTACGGGCCGTACCGCCCGTTCTGCGCGGTGACCTGCTCGCCGTCGATCTCGCCGAGGGTGCGCGGCAGCGACAGCAGCCGCAGCGCGTCGTCGAGGGTGACGGTATCGAGGCTCATCGATTTGAACAGCGAGCTGGTGCGCGGCTTGGCGCTCTTGGGTGCGTCGTCGGGTAGCAGCTCGGTGACGTAGGGGCCGAACCGGCCGGACTTGGCCACCAGCTGGTGGCCGGTCTCCGGATCGCGGCCGAGCTCCCGGTCGCCGCTGGGCTGGGCGAACAGCTCCTCGGCCTTGTCCGCGGTGAGCTCGTCGGGGGCGAGGTCCTCGGGGACGTTCACCCGCTCGCCGTCGCGGTCGAGGTACGGACCGTAGCGCCCGACCCTGATCATGATGTCGCTGTCCGGGATCGGGAACGAGCTGACGCCCTTGGCGTCGATCTCGCCGAGGTCGCTGACCAGCTCCTTGAGCCCTTCGTCGCCGTTCTCGCCGAAGTAGAACCGGCGCAGCCACGGCACTCGCTCGGCGTCGCCGCGGGCGATGTCGTCGAGGCAGTCCTCCATGCGGGCGGTGAAGTCGTAGTCGACCAGGTTGCCGAAGTGCTTTTCCAGCAACTGGACGACGGCGAACGCCAGGAAGGACGGCACGAGCGCGGTGCCCTTTTTAAAGACATAGCCGCGGTCGAGGATCGTGCCAATGATCGTCGCGTACGTGGACGGCCGGCCGATCTCTCGCTCTTCCAGCTCTTTGACCAGGCTGGCCTCGGTGTAACGGGCAGGCGGCCGGGTCGAGTGGCCGGCCGCCTCCATGCGCAGCGCGGCCAGCGGGTCGTCCTCTTCGAGGCGGGGCAGCCGCCGTTCTTGGTCGTCGCGGTCGGTCGACGGGTCGTCGGCGCTTTCGACGTAGGCCTTGAGGAAGCCGTAGAAGGTGATGACCTTGCCGGAGGCGCCGAACTCGGCCCGCTCGCCCGTGGTCGACGTGCCGGCGACGCGGACGGAGACGGACTGGCCGGTGGCGTCCTTCATCTGGCTCGCGATCGTGCGCTTCCAGATCAATTCGTACAGCCGGAACTGGTCGCCGGTAAGACCGGTCTCACCGGGGGTGCGGAAGGTGTCACCGGCGGGACGGATGGCCTCGTGCGCCTCCTGGGCGTTTTTGACCTTGCTCTGGTAGACGCGCGGACGGTCCGGTACGTACTCCGCCCCATACAGTCCCCGGGCTTGATCGCGGGCAGCCGTGATCGCGGTCTCCGACAGGGTGATGCTGTCGGTCCGCATGTAGGTGATGAAGCCGTTCTCGTACAGCCGCTGGGCGATCTGCATCGTGTACTTGGCGGAAAAGCCCAGCTTGCGGCTGGCCTCTTGCTGCAGCGTGGTGGTGCGGAACGGCGGGTACGGCTTGCGGGTGTACGGCTTGCGCTCGACGGACTTGACCGCGTACGGCCGGTCCGCGAGCCGCTCGGCCAGGCCGCGGGCGGCGGGCTCGTCGAGGTGGAGCACGTCCTGGGACTGAGACTTGAGTATGCCGCGGGCGGTGAAGTCGCGGCCCTGCGCCACGCGCCTGCCGTCGACGGACACGAGGGTCGCGGTGAACGCCGTCGGCTCCTCGCGCCGGCCGGGATCGCCGGGGCGACCGGGGTCGCCCGGCCGGCCGCCGGCCACGGAGCCGTCCGCCACAGAGTCGCCGGCCACGGAGTCGAAGGTCGCCTCAATGTCCCAGTAGTGGGCGGGCACGAAGGCGATGCGCTCGCGCTCGCGCTCGACGACGAGGCGGGTGGCGACGGACTGGACCCGGCCCGCCGACAGCTTCGGCATAACCTTCTTCCACAGCACCGGGCTGACCTCGTACCCATAGAGCCGGTCGAGGATGCGGCGAGTCTCCTGCGCGTCGACAAGGCGGAGGTTGAGCTCGCGCGGGTGCTCGGCGGCGGTGCGGATCGCGTCCTTGGTGATCTCATTGAAGACCATGCGCCGCACTGGGACCTTGGGCTTGAGCACCTCGCGCAGGTGCCAGGCGATCGCCTCGCCCTCACGATCTTCGTCAGTGGCGAGGTAGAGCTCGTCGGCTTCGGCGAGCAGCTTCTTGAGCTTGGCGACCTGCTGCTTTTTGTCGGAGTTGACGATGTAGAGCGGTTCGAAGTCGCGGTCGACGTTGACGCCGAGCTTGGCCCACGCCTCGCCCTTGTACTTGGCCGGCACCTCGGCCGCGCTTCCGGGCAGATCGCGGATGTGGCCGATGCTGGACTCCACGACGTAGCCGCGGCCGAGGTAGCCGGCGATCGTCTTCGCCTTGGCCGGCGACTCGACGATCACCAGACGGGTGCCACCGGCACCGCCGGTCGCGCCGTCGGCGCCGTCGGTCGTGCCGTCGCCCCCAGATGCTCCTTGGCTGCGCTTTGCTTCGCCGTTCTTGGCTGGCACGGTGCTCCAACCTCGCTGTCTCGTACTTTTCGTCGGTATCGCTGGATGGTGCCGGGTGCTGCTCGTTGCTGCCGGGTGCTCCTCAGCGAGTCCCGGGTGGTCCTCGGGCGTTGCTCAGGTACCGCGTTTCATGTGTCGTTTCGTACGTCCGTCTCGTGCCGTCTCGTGCCGTCATCCCCCCGCGGGGCCGATGTCCCGCCGCGGCGGGAGACACTACGCTTAACCCCCGACCTCTCTCAACGCCGAAGGACGTTCGTCTCGTTCCGGTCGTTCCGGCGGGTCGCTCCGGTGGATCCGTCCGGATCCCGGTGGAGAGGATGACACGTCTCGACATAATGGCGGTAATGGCCGAGTACACCTACCTCGTCCTCCGATTGCCGCGCGGCACCACGAGGGATGCCGCCCGGCAGTTGCTGACCGAGCATGCCGAGCTCGGTGGCTGGGAGCTCGACCGGTTGCGCCTGTACCCCGACGGACGCCGCCATATCAGGCTTCGCCGAAGGATTATCCGGCAGCGGCGAACCTTCTGAGGGATTATGCCCGTGACCTCCCCCCGGGCATTCCTGGGAGTGACATTGCGCACATCCGCTCGGACGCCGAGTCATCATAGGTGACTTCAGAGGCGTCTGGTGGCCATTGGGATGCGAGATACGGACCGAAACATGTCCAGACATGGTTTTGCCCGTCCCGGGGCCACCACCCGAGACGGGCAAAACACTCCGCTCTACGGATCTAATACTACTTGTACCTTATTTGTACTTTTGTACGTCCGAAGCGGTTCCTGATCGGCTTGACGCGGCCGAAGAGATTAGCGCCGGGTGAACCGGACGCGGCGGGTGATCCCGATGACCGCCGAGGCGCCGGCCAGCAGCGCCCCGAGGGCCAGAATGTAGAGCGAGTCGTCGGTCATCCCGCTGGACAGCGGCGTGCCGGCGGCCGCAGGGCGCATGGTGTGCGGCTCGTCCTGCCCGATGGGCAGGTTCGCCGGCTCCGCGCCGACCGAGGTGTCCTTGAGTCCGTGCCGCACCTCGCCCGGAAGCCCGGTCCCCGGCTCCGACAGGTGGGACGACGCGGGAGCCGCGGCCGTGGTCGTGTCCGTACGGGGCGACGATCCGACCGACTGCTTGGCCGGAAGCTCGGGCAAGACCGGCATGGCCCCGGCGGGGGACACCGGCTGGACCGCGGTGCCGCCGGGCACGGCGGGCAGCTTCGGCGTGGCCGCGTCGCCGGCGCCAACGCCGGTCAGCGGGGTATGCGATCCGTAGGACCCGTAGCCGTCGCCACCATGGCCGTAGCCGCCGTCGCCGTCTTCGTGGCCGCCGCCGTTGCCGCCGCCGCTTCCGCCCTTGCAGCCCGCAACGGCATCGCCGACGACGCCGGCCGCGTTGCCGCAGACGTTCACCGGCACGTTGGCGGGGACGTGCGCCTGGTTGCCGCCGCCCACGCTGCTCCGGCCGGATGTCCGGCCGGGCCCGCTCGACCCGCCGGAGCCGGCCTTGGCGCCGCCTTCGCAGCTCGCGGCCGCGTTGCCGACGGCGTTCCCGCAGACGTTCACCGGCACGTTGGCCGGCACCTTCGCCTGGTTGCCGCCCAGCACCGAGTTCCGGCCGGAGGTACGCCCGGCGCCGCCACTCCCGGAGCCGCCCGACCTGGCCTTCGCCTTGCCTTCACAGCCGGCCGCCGAGGAGCCCAAGACGGCGACTGCGTTGCCGCACACGTTCACCGGGGCCTTGATCGGCGCGGTGACTTGGTTGCCGCCGCCGACCCTGTGCGTACCGGAGGTGCGCCCGCTGCCGGCGCCGCTGCCGCCCTTGGCGGTCGCGCCACCCTCACAGGAGCCGCCGGCCGTCCCGACCAGCGCGATCGAATTGCCGCAGGCGTTGATCGGCGCGTTGACCGGAACGCTGACCTGGTTGCCGCCCAGCACGCTTTGGGTGCCGCTGGTGTCGGCGTAGGCGCCGGCGGGCAAGGCCGCGCCCGCGCCCAGGGCGACGAAGCCCGCGGTGAGCATGGCGGCCCGTGCGGAGCCGATGATCTTTGTTCGCATTGAGGAACTCCCTCATTTCGGACTGGGTGATTTGTTGATCGGGTAGGGGAAGCCGAGGTCGGGTCGGGTGAGAGGTGCACGGGACGTCGCGCCGCCGAGGGGTACACCGGCACGACCGGCCCGTACCCGACTCGAGCCCGAGCCCGACTCCGTCCCGGCGCCACGGCGCGGTCACGGAGCTGGGACACCTGCTGAGGCCGTGCTGAATGACCGCGCCCGCTCGCATGTCGCTCCCGATGCGGAGGACCGCCGCTTTAGCCGGACGAGGTCACTCAGCTGCCTCGGCCTAATCGGGCGAGACGGCCGGCTCGTCCGTCGCTGCGTGGACGGCGGGGGGGACGCCGCCCAACACGGACCTGAGCGAGGTGGACGGCCGCGGCGTCGCCTCGGGCCGGGCTGTGTGACCGGCCAGGCCACCTGCTGACGCGGTGCCGGCCGATGGGAGCGCACCGGTCTCGCCGACCGCTCCATTCGGCCCGCCGACCGGCGGCGCGGGGGTCGCCGGCGCGGTGCGGGCGAGGGCGCGACCGCACGGGTCGATGCCGGTGGCCGCCACCGGTGTGGTGGAGCGCGCGACATCGCGGTGTGCCGCGCTGTGGTGCGGCCAGCCATGGCGAATGGCCACGGCCGGTGCGGTGGGCATCGCGGCGGCGCGATGTCCGGGGACCCAGCTCGCACCGGTGCCCGCCCGGCCTGTCGGCAGCGTCGCCACCGGGTCGAGCGCACCCGGCCGGCGAACGAGGTCGCCGGACCGCGCGGCCGTGCCGATGACGTTCCGCGCGATGCCGTCGCGGGTGACCGCGTTACGCGTGACGTCGCCGTGCATGACGTCGCCGCGCGAACGGTCACGCGGCCGGTCGGCAGGCTCCGCCAGCCGACGCCCGGGCGCGTGGTCGTGCGCCAGGGTTTTGGCCGGTGCGTCGGCGTACGGCAGCGAGCCGACCATGGCGGCGGCACCGGCACCCGAGTCGGGCCCATCGCCGGCCGCGGCGTGCGCCTGCCCGGCGCCGCACAGCAGCCACCCGGCGAGCGCGAGACCGCCGACGAAGAGCAGGCGGCGGAGAACCCGTGGCGTCAGGGAACGCATCCAGGCGAGCACGGTGCGTGCTCGCATGCGCCCAAGTGCCACGGGTCCTCCTGCTCGGATTCCTCACCCAACGAACGTCGATGACGTTCCGTACAATCGGTCACCGTAGCACCACGCTGCGCACTCGCAACGTCAATTGAGGGTAAATTCAGGCCTGATCAAGAAAACGATCCAGAACGCGCACGCCAAAGCGGAGTCCGGCCAGCGGAACGCGTTCGTTGATGCCGTGGAACATTCCGGAAAAATCCAAATCCGGGGGGAGGAGTAGCGGCGAGAACCCAAAGCATCTGATGCCCAGCCGGGAGAACGACTTGGCGTCCGTGCCGCCCGACAGGCAGTACGGCACCGCGACCGCGGCCGGATCCTCCGAGGTCAGGGCCGCCTCCATCGCCTCGATCAGGGCGCCGTCGAACTCGGTCTCGAGCGCGACATCGTGATGCACGAAGTCTCGCCGTACGTCCGGTCCGAGCAATTCGTCCACTGTCGCGAAGAATTCCGCCTCGTACCCGGGCAGGAATCTGCCGTCGACCTGGGCGACCGCCTCCTGCGGAATGACATTGGTCTTATAACCCGCGTCCAGCACCGTGGGATTAACGGTATTCCGGAGAGTCGCGGCAATCATCCGAGATGCCGAACCCAGCCCTTTAACCGACTCTTCCGGATTTTCCGGGTCAAAGGCGACCCCGTACGCCTCGCACACCCGTTCCAGGAACGCCCGTACCGTCTTGGTCAGCCGGACGGGGAACCTGTGCTCGCCAAGCCGCGCCACCGCGGCGGCCACCGCCGTGACCGCGTTGTCGGGATTGACCATCGAGCCGTGCCCCGCGGTCCCCGTCGCGGTGAGCCGCAACCAGGCCATGCCCTTCTCCGCGGTCTCGATCAGATACAACCGACGATCACCGGGCACCGTGAGGCTGAACCCGCCGACCTCGCCGACCGCCTCCGTGCACCCCTCGAACAGCTCGGGATGCTCGTCCACCAGGTACCGCGCCCCCCAGGCGCCGCCGGCCTCCTCATCGGCCAAGAACGCCAGCACGACATCGCGCGGCGGCCGGCGCCCCTCCATGAGCCGCTGCCGGAGCACCGCGAGGATCATGGCGTCCATGTCCTTCATGTCCACCGCGCCGCGGCCCCACAGGAAACCGTCCCGCACCTCACCGCTGAACGGCGGCACCTCCCAGTCGCTCGCCTGGGCCGGCACCACATCCAGGTGACCATGGAGCAACAGCGCATCCCGGGACGGGTCGACCCCCTCGACCCTGGCCACGACGCTGGCCCGCCCGGGATGGGACTCCACCACCCTGGGCTCCAGACCGACCTCCGCCAGCTTGTCCGCCACGTACTCGGCCGCCACCCGTTCGCCGGGCCCGGAGTGATCACCGTAGTTGCTGGTGTCCATCCGAATCAGATCCCGGCACAGCTCGACGACCTCGTCCTCTGCGGTGCGCCGCTCGGTCACTGTGTCCTCCCTCGTCACCGGCCATACAATGCCCATCGTGCACGGCGATCGACTTCGCCGCGAGTCGAGACGTTTGGTATGGTTGGCCAGCCGCGGCGCACTGAAACGCGCACGCACGACCGGGTGGCGGAATAGGCAGACGCGCTAGCTTGAGGTGCTAGTGCCCGTTAAGGGCATGGGGGTTCAAGTCCCCCCTCGGTCACGAACCGTTACCCCAAATTTTGAATCATGGGGTGCGACCAGAAGATCCGGGTGGAGGGTTGCCTCGGCCCGGATCTCGTGTTTTCCGGGGTGATAGGTCATTCGGATGCCGAGTTGGCTGTAGATGCTGTGGCGGTCTTCGGGCCGCGCATCGTGCAGGATCGCGATCAGCCCGCCCAGTGTGGTGATCATGTCTTCGATGTCGTCTGGGGATATGGTCTTGTGCGGCTGGGTGTCGGCGGCGCGTAGTTCGGCTTGGGCGGCAACACGTTGGGCGTTGGTGTCGGCGATCCAGCTGGTGACGTGGCGGGGTCGGCTCCGGCTTCGAGCGCTGCGCGGTGGCGTGCGAGTTTGGTGTCGCATTCGGCGATCTTCGCTTTGGCGCGCAGTATGCGAGGGTTGGGTTGGTCGTGTTGAACGCGGGCGATGTCGGCGATGGTCTGTGTGATGCGGTGTGGCGTGAACATCTTGGCAAGCCACGCATTCGCCGACCTCTGGCACCCACAGTGGCACCCGGAAGTGTTCGAACAGGGTGCCTCTGTGTTTGTCAAGCGATCTGGTGTGCGGGCGTAGGCTCGATATCGGCGGGTTCGGGAAGTGATTTTGTCCGAAGAGTCGGCTGTCGGGGTTGGGCCGGCCGCGCTGGATTTCGTAGTCGCCCCCGGGTGTCCTCCCGGGCCCGTCGCTTCGGGGTGGTGCTTGTCGCGGTCGCGGCGGCGCTCGTCTTTGATCATGGTGCGCCATAGGTGTTCGGCGAGTCTGCGTTTGAGGCAGCGCAGCGCCTCGCTGTGGGTCTTGCCTTCGGCGATCTTCCGGTCGTAGTAGGCCCGGCCGGTGGAGCGGGTCATCCGGACTTGGGTGATGGCGATGACGTGCAGGGCGGCGTTGAGCTGGCGGTCGCCGCCGCGACAAAGCCGGTGCCGGGCTCGGCCGGCGCTGGCCACCTCGATCGGGGCGGTGCCGGTGTAGTTGGCGTAGTGGGAGCCGGTGGCGAAACGGCTGGCGCCTCGGGTGCGGCCGAGGATCCTGGCGGAGGTGACCGGCCCCACGCCGTCGATGGCGGTGAGGGTGCTGCCGGTGGCGGTCACGGCCTCGGCCATCTGCGCGGCGTTGTCTTTGATCTTGGCGTCTATCCGGCGGATCTCGGTGATCAGGTCGCGGGCCAGCTGTTTGCGGGTCTGCTCGACCGGGCCGGCCGGGCGGACGGCACGCAGCAGTTGGGCGGCCTGGTCTGCGGTCAAGCTGGTGGGTGCGCCGCCTGCCAGCAGATCCCGCAGCAGGGCATGCAGCTGGTTGACCGCACGGACCCGCTGCTGGGACAGATTCGTGCGCCGCTCGCCCAAAAGCGCGAGCACCGTGCTGGTGTCCTCGACGGTCACCGGGGCGGCATCGTCATACAGCGCGGCGACGCTGGCCGCCGCCGCGGCGTCGATCACGTCGTTCTTGCGCCGCCCACCGCGCGACAGTTCCCGCACCCGCCGTGTCGCCGTGGTGGGCACGTCCACCACGCCCTCTTCCCGGGCCAGCAGCCACTGCGCCAGGTGACGACCCAGACCGTGGGCGTTTTCGATCGCCCACCGCCGCCGCGGCCATGCCTTGGCCCAGGACCGAAGCCGCCGGTATCCCGCCAGCGACGCCTCCACCCGCAGCGACCCCAGCTGCTGGTGGGTGTCCTTATCCACCGCGGTCGCGGTATGCCTCGACTTGTGCGGGTCCACCCCAATAATGACCACCGACCAGATCCCTTCACATAGATAGGCATGGGAGGAATCGTGGTCGGCAACCCGACTTGCAGTTTCTTGTCGTTCACACGCCTCTGTTGAGCCAGACCACGACCCGGCGCCAGGCCGAGCCGCACACCCCGTTAGAGCCAACCCCGAAACGGGCGGCAGGAAGCTCACGAGCGAACCCGGCCCAGCACCTCCCGCGAACGCTAGAGCCAAGATCAACGGCCCCGCGAGCGGTACACCAATACAAGTCGGAAGCTCACAGACGATTTGTCGTCACCGTTACATGATTGGCCGCCCAACAGCTGTCGCCCCGCAGCTAGGCCGTGTGTCGAAGTCGGCGGTGGGTTGAGAAGATTGCGGTGCGTCGGTGATCGATAAGGAGCGAGGTCTCCGTGTCGGCGGTCAGCGAATTCCCCAAGCTAGGCAGTTGTGATCACGTAATTCCCCACCCGGCCGGTCACGTAATTCCCCTGGGGGACGGCGTGTGCGTGTCGGGGCGGGTCTGGTCCTCGCAATGTTGGAGCCTTCCTTCGTCCACTGGCTGGGCGGGGGGAGCCGATGGCGAGGAGAACCTTTGTCGTGATCGACATCATCGAGATCATGGTGCACTGGTATGCGGGCCGCTCACGGAACGAGTTGTCCGCGAGCTTGGGCGTGGACCGCAAGACAATCCGGAAGTATCTGGCGCCGGCGGTGGCTGCGGGGATGGTCCCGGGCGGGCCGCCGGTAGAGGAGGCCGAGTGGCGGCGGCTGGTTATCGAGTGGTTCCCGGAGCTGGCCGAGACCCGGCTGCGGCAGGTGACCTGGCCGCATATCGAAAAGCGTCGGGACTACATCGCCGAGCAGCTCAAGGCGAACGTCACGATGGCCACGATCCATCAGCGGCTGGTCGATGAGCACGGGTTGGCGTGCTCGGCGCCGTCGCTGCGCCGGTGGGTGCGCGCCAACCTGCCCGAGGATCTGCTGCGGTCGCGGGTGACGGTGCTCAAGGACACCCTGCCGCCCGGGCAGGAAGCTCAGATCGACTACGGGAAGCTGGGCATGTGGCCGGACCCGGCGAGTGGCCGCCGCCGGACGGTGTGGGCGTTCGTGATGGTGCTGCCGGCCTCCCGGCACATGTTCGTCGCGGCCGGTGCTGTCCATGGAGTCACGCTGGCGACGACGACACCAACTCCGCGCCCGCCGCTGCCACAACCGGCAAAGACGCATCAAACATCGCTAAGTGCGGGTGCCCTACTAACAAGCCGCCGTCATCTGCCCGAACTAGGTTTCCAGCATGGGGTGGAGGACGCGGCCGTGTCTGAGCGGACGGCAGAGCCGTCATGCGACGACACCCAGGAAGAGCCCCTTAGCTGGCCATACTCCATGATTCCAGCCCATGCGACACTATCGACGGAGCACTCTGAGGATCTTGCAGAAGTGTGCGTGCTCAACGGGTGTTACGTGGTGCCTGGTTTGCAAGCGATGAGCAGGCGGGTCGGCACCAACGGACTGCCCCACCACACGCGCCAGCCGAGCCCTTGCACCTGAACGTCCCGAGCGTCCAACCCCTTCAGCACTCTGGCGTACTCGCGGGGTGTCCGCGCGAGATCGGCGATCACCAGGCGACCGCCCGGCCGCAGCACCCGGTACGCTTCGGCGATCGCCTTGGCCCGGCCGGCCCTGCCGAAGATGGTATGCACCGTCAAGCTGGAGACGACCAGGTCGAAGCTCGCCTCCGCATACGGCAGTCTTCGCAGGTCACCGGCGTGCACAGCAACGCGGTCAGCGACGCCTTCAGCGCGGGCGTTCCACCGGGTCGCCGCCGGGGAGTTGCCGAACTGGTGCCGGACACGCCATAGGTCAACGCCGACCGCTTGGCCGTGCGGGAGATGCCGGGCGGCGGCAAGCAATACGGCTCCGCGTCCGC